>NZ_JBNPWS010000021.1:0-91928 GCF_050433705.1 Paenibacillus sp. DS2015
GGCGAAGCAGCACGCGGAGGAAGTAGCCGTGGTGGCGAAGCAGCACGCGGAGGAAGTAGCCGTGGTGGCGAAGCAGCACGCGGAGGAAGTAGCCGCGGTGGCGAAGCAGCACGCGGAGGAAGTAGCCGTGGTGGCGAAGCGCGCGGAGGAAGTGGCCGCGCAGGAAGTACCTTTGGCGGAGGTAACTCACGTGGTGGTTATGCTGGCGGCAAAGGTCGTTCGCGGAGCAAGTAGAGTATTTTTCGGATTAGAGAGGGGCGTGAGCCTCTCTCTTTTTTTTGCATAGATTACGTTCAAGCTGCTCATGATAATACAACATACCCAAGGTCTGTTGTATTTGATGGTTAGAATCTAATAATCAAGGCTGATTCAGTTTATAAAAGCAGGGTTAGGTAGAAGAACAATAGTGAAGTGGAAGGAGATCTTACGATGTCAGAAAATAAACATGTAGTAACCAAAGACGGTGATTTGGAATTGAACAAAGTAGAGGACACAATGGACCGAATCAGTGAGAGTCGTATGAATGGTATCCTAGCTGACTTTGAAGAGTTTCAGAGCTATTTGAATAAAAGACTACGTTTAGCAGAGTCCATTGGTCTTAATGAGGAGCAGTTGGCGCGTACTGCAGAGAAGATTGCTGGATATTTATCTGAGAATGAAGCACCCCGTAACCGTGAAGAGAAGCTTTTGCAGGAGTTATGGAAGGTAGGTACACAAGAAGAGCGACATAAGCTATCTCATATGTTAGTTAAGTTGGCTCGAGTATCGCAATAAGTAAGGGGATGTCTTTTTCCCTATAGGTAGCTAGTTAGTTTAAGCGCAGAGATCCATCCTTCTCCCGTACCTCTGGAGGGGGATTTTTTGAGTATAAATAGATCTGCATACATGCAAGTGGATCATCGAGCTAACCTGCAAACCCAGAGGGATGCTATTTTGTAGAAAAAGGATGGCCCATGGTATAATTTGAGAGCCACTCTAAATAAGAAAGGTCTTGACGACTTATGATAAAGCTTAGCATGCTTGATCAATCGACGATCTCGGAGGGAAGCCATCCAGTAGAGGCACTTGCACAGACCGCTATCATGGCTCAAGAGGCAGAAAAGTTAGGGTATCACCGTTTCTGGGTATCCGAGCATCATTTTGCCATGAGTCTGGCAGGATCAAGTCCTGAGGTGCTGATCTCACATTTAGCCGCTAGAACGTCTACACTCCGGGTAGGATCGGGAGGGGTGATGTTACCGCATTATAGCTCCTATAAAGTCGCTGAGAATTTTCGCTTACTTGAGGGTCTCTATCCTGGCCGAATTGATCTGGGTTTAGGTCGAGCACCAGGTGGGATGCCGCTTGCGACTAAAGCTCTTCAGGAAGGCAAAATACGGGGAGTCGATCGCTATCCCGATCAGTTGGATGATCTAATTGCTTATCTGAATAATAATTTAAGTGATGACCATCGTTTTGCGGGTCTAAAGGCAACTCCAATGGTGGATACCGTTCCAGAAATGTGGTTGCTAGGTTCAAGTGGTGATAGTGCTGTACTTGCAGCGGAGCGTGGAGCGGGATTTGCCTTTGCGCAATTTATTAATGGCCAGGGTGGTAGTGATTATATGCGAAGTTACCAACAACAGTTTCAACCTTCTAGGGTATTCAATACCCCTCAATCCTTAGTAGCGATCTTTGCTATTTGTGCGGATACGGAGGAAGAGGCGAACGAACTGGCTTCGAGTATGGACCTATCTTTGGTTTTATCAGAGAAAGGGGGGGCTTCCACAGGAACACCCTCCATAGAGAAGGCACGGAATTATCCTTACACACCCTATGAACAATTCCGTGTCCAAGAGAACCGGAAACGGATAGTCATTGGGTCACAAGCACAAGTGAAAGAGCAGATATTGCAGATCTGTGAGGATTACAATACGCAAGAAGTGATGGTTGCCAGTATTATGCACCGTTTCGAGGATAAGCTAAAGTCATTCCGTTTGCTTGCTGAGGCTTTTGATCTCCCCAAGGTAGAGGACGGTATCATATAAGTGTGATCATACCCAATATTTGCATTCAGATCGGTTTTAGGTAATGATTAGATGGAAGTATGAGGAATATCATATCACGAGAGCGAGGGTAAATAGATGTCAGTATATAATTTCAAAGCAACGACACCGGCTAATCATGAAGTTCCATTAGATCAATACAAAGGTAAAGTGTTAATTATCGCGAACACAGCTAGTCAATGTGGGTTAACACCACAGTATGGGGAACTTGAGAAGCTATATGAGAAGTATAAGGATCAAGGCTTAGAAATTCTCGGCTTTCCGTGTAACCAATTTGGTGCTCAAGAACCGGGTTCAAGTGAAGAGGCTGAATCTTTTTGTAAGGTGAACTTCGGTGTAACCTTCCCTGTCTTTAGTAAAGTTGAAGTCAATGGTGAAGGCGCAGATCCCTTATTTAAATATTTGAGAGAGCAACAACCAGGAGTAGGCGAAGACAGCTCAATCGCATGGAATTTCACTAAATTTGTAGTGAACCGTGACGGTGAAGTTACTAAACGTTTTGAACCTAAGGAATCCCCGGAGTCTATGACAAGTCTGATTGAGAACCTGTTGTAATCTTATATAAGTTTATAGTGAATCACATATAAAGCCTACTGAATGGCGTATATCCTATTTTGAGTAGGTATTGAGTAAAGACTTTTTGTTATTACAGGCTCTTGCCCGCAATCGTGAATAATTCAACGGTTGCGGGCTTTTATTTGTCTTAGTCGAGGCTGTATCGAGATAATAACTGCCAGATAAGCTCCCTTTGGCTGGTGACCCCTGTCTTGATTGTTGGTTCTCGGCAAAGAAGTTATAGATTTAAAAGCGGAGCGTACCTTGATTTGTTATAATTAGGAAAAGTAATTGGGAGGATACAATTCTATGAACCCAACAACAGACTTCGCGGAAGGATACATCCGCTTCTTGGAGGGAAACCTTGTCTACTTGCGCCCTGTCGAAGTAGAAGATGCCGCAAATTATTATAAAATACTATATCAGCCTGATGTCCGTAGACTAACGGGTACACAGGCTATATTTACACTCTCACAAGTTACAGCTTATCTCGAGAGTAAGGGGGGAGACTCTTCCTCTATTCTACTCTGGATTGCCGTGCGAGACACCAATGAGCACATTGGTGACATTGCGTTTCAGGACATCGATCGTAACAATCGTAGTGCTAACATTCGAATTGCAATCAATGGAGATGAGCATCAGGGCAAGGGCTATGGGTCAGAGGCTTTGCGACTGCTGCTTGATTACGGTTTTGGTATTCTCAATCTCCATCGGATTGAATTGAATGTATTCAGCTACAATGGTCGTGCTTTGCATGTATACGAGAAGCTGGGCTTCGTCCGTGAAGGCGTACAGCGAGATGCACTCTATTATAATCATGCCTATCACGATTCCATCATGATGAGCTTATTGGAGGATGAATATCGGATGCAACTTATAGACTGATGGGAGTATCCACTGGAGATATTTTTCAACAGATCCATGGGCAAATACACAATCTATTTTGAATAAGATTTGATGATCAAACCTTTTCTTATAAATGGTTGGGCTGTTCACCACCATTTTGCTAAGGAAAGGTTTATTTGGTGTGTATTTTGATTAAGAAACGACCCACGCTAGAAGTAATGTTCCTTTCGCGTTGCATTCGTAGACGTTCTGTAGAAAAAGAATCGTATCATTTCGGGTACTTACAACGATTCATTTCATAGTTATTCTGCACTGTATTCAGGTACAATAGGATTATTCGCATGTAGAGATAACATAGATAGAACTATTGGAGGTTACTTACTAGAATGAAACCTATTGTTGAAGTTGCTCAATCCTTCGGTATTGCGGAGGAACATTTAGAGTTGTACGGGAAATTTAAATGTAAATTGAACCCATCTCTTTGGGAAGAAGTAAAGGATCGACCCGATGGTAAGTTAGTATTAGTGACAGCGATGAATCCTACCCCTACGGGTGAAGGAAAGACGCTAACTACAATTGGACTTGCGCAAGCATTGAATGCAATAGGAGAACCCACCATCGCAGCACTTAGAGAGCCTTCTTTAGGTCCATGTTTTGGCATGAAGGGTGGAGCAACGGGAAGTGGTAAAGCGCAAATTGTTCCAGCGGATGATATTAATCTTCATTTCACAGGAGACATCCATGCGATTACCTCGGCTCATAATTTACTGTCAGCGATGATTGATAACCATATATTTCAAGGGAATATACTACGGCTGAATTCAGAGCGTATCGTATGGAAGCGAGTTATGGATATGAATGATCGAAGTCTACGGAAGATCGTCGCAGGTCTTGGAGACGGCAATGGTGTCACGCGTGAGACAGGCTTCATGATTACAACGGCTTCTGAGGTTATGGCTGTGCTCTGTCTCAGTGAGAACTTGACGGATTTAAGGAATAGACTCAGTAGGATGCTAATTGGTTATAACGAAGAAGGAGAGGCTGTAATAGCATCTCAGTTGGGCGCGGTGGAAGCTATGGTTGTTCTACTTAAGGAAGCCATCAAGCCCAATCTCGTGCAGACGATAGAAGGAACGCCAGTCGTGGTGCATGGTGGACCCTTCGCTAATATTGCCCATGGATGTAGTAGTGTGATTGGAACGAAACTTTCTCTGAAATTAGCCAACATAGTCGTGACAGAAGCAGGTTTTGGTGCGGATTTAGGTGCAGAGAAGTTCTTCGATATCAAATGTCGTCAAGCTTCATTGGCTCCTGCTGCTGCCGTACTTGTTGTAACCGTAAAGGCGCTTAAGTATAACGGTGGAGTAGCGAAGCAAGATCTAGGCATGGCCAACGATGAAGCTCTTAAGTCAGGGTTATCCAATATGGAGAGACATATTGAGAACCTTCATAAATTCGGAGTTCCAGTGTTGGTTGCGATTAATCACTATGTTGAAGATACCTCTCAGGAAATAGAATTTGTGAAAGAGCGTTGTCAGCAGCTTGGGGCTCGAGTAGAAGTCTCAAATGTGTGGGCAGAGGGCAGTGTGGGCGGTCGGAAGCTTGCTGAGAGTCTAGTTGAGCTTCTACATGATCAGACGACTACTTTTGCACCGCTCTATGAGGGTGAATTAGATATTCCTGCGAAGATTGAGAAAGTTGTAAGGGAGATTTATCGCGGAGAAGGGGTGTCTTACTCCCCAGCTGCCAAGCGTGGACTTGCAGAGATTATTCGACTTGGATACGAAAGCTTACCCGTATGTATGGCGAAGACGCCCTATTCTTTCTCGGATCAGCCGCGGTTGTTGGGTGCACCGGAAGGTTTTACGATCCATGTTAAAGACATTTCCATCTCCGCTGGCGCAGGGTTTATAGTTGTACACACAGGGAATATTGTGACGATGCCAGGTCTTCCTAAGTCACCTGCTGCGGAGCATATCGCGTTGGATGAACAAGGTGTCATTAACGGATTGATCTGAGTATTATTTCACTTTTTTTCCATAATGTTTAAGGTTATAATCATCCTTAATATAATCTTAACTCATGGAGGAACTTATGGATCGTAAATTAAGAACGATTATTGGAGCTATCGCCATCCTGGTAGGAGTCTTAATTCTTGTCTTTTATCGCGGATCTTCAACATATAGTGAACAAGATATTCCTAGTGATATCGAAAGACGGATCATAGCAAGTGCAGATGGACGTAACGAGGTGTCTGATATAGAAATACGTGATCATAAGATCGTTGGAAAGTACAGGGTCTATCTCTACTCCTACCAGTACCAGGATTCAGGTGAAGCGAATGGCTTCATCATATATGAAGAAACGAAGAGCGAACGATTTACGGTAAAAGATGATAATCAGTTATCTTCTAATTTGAAAAAAGTGAAGTTGAATAAAGGCATGCAATATATCTCTATGGATGGCTATCTCATTTTCTCGGGTATCATTCATGATGAGGACACCAATCGTTTCTCCATAATGTCAGGAACAACTGAGATCACAGATACGTATGAACGAAATAAATATTTCATTAAAGATTACATCCTGAGTAATCCGGAAGAATTTACAATAAAACCATTAGAGCAAGAAATAACAACTCCGTAGCTAGTGAAGTTAGGATGGATTTATTAAGTTGTTATACAAGATACGATGTTGATATGAGAAGGGCTATCTGTGGGGAATGTACCCTCTTCAGATAGCCCTTTTTGAATATAAATGAGGGCTGCTAGGCATAGTAAATAGGTGAATTTAAAATCGTGATCTGCCAAATATTAGATATGACATTCCTCACTCATTTTCATATGTGATCAAGAGTAATTCCTTCTAAATCCTGGAATCCAGCACGGTTAAAGGAGTTACGTAATTGTGAACATTGTGAAAACTTTATCAATGTCTATTGCAATGTGAAATATATCACACTATAATAAGGGACATCAGGTGAAACAATTCACAATACAATGAATTATAAATAGAATGACCATTTGGAGGAGGAAGAAATCATGAAAGTAGTCGTAATAGGATGTACCCACGCCGGAACAGCAGCTATCGTAAACACAGCCAAATTGTATCCAGAAGCTCAAATTACAGTGTACGAACGTAATGATAATATTTCATTCTTATCTTGTGGTATTGCGTTATATGTTGGGGGTGTAGTGAAAGATCCACAAGGACTTTTCTATTCTTCGCCAGAGCAATTGGCTGATCTAGGTGTCAATACCAAGATGCGTCATGAAGTAACGTCAATTGATACAGACAATAAGAAACTAACCGTACGTAGCCTTGTGACAGGTGAACAATTTGATGACACGTATGATAAATTGATCGTTACAACAGGATCATGGCCGATTATTCCGAATATTGAAGGAATCAAATTAGACAATATTCTACTTTCGAAGAACTATAACCACTCCAACACGATTATTGAAAAAGCACAACATGCGAAGCGCATCACCGTGGTAGGCGGAGGTTATATTGGGGTGGAGCTCGTTGAAGCTTTTCAGATGAATGGTAAAGAAGTCACTTTAATTGATAGTGTAGATCGTATTCTGAATAAATATTTGGATCCAGAGTTTACAGAACCTATTCAACAGTCCTTTACGGATAAAGGGATTAAGTTAGCACTTGGAGAGACGGTGACTTCATTTGAAGGCGTCGATGGTAAAGTAACTAAGGTGATTACAACCAAGGGTGAGCATGAAGCAGATTTGGTTATTCTCTGCATTGGCTTCCGTCCGAATACAGAATTACTCAAAGGGCAAGTAGATATGCTGCCTAATGGAGCCATTATTGTAGATAGCTACATGGAGACGAGCAAGAAGGATGTCTTTGCAGCTGGTGATAGCTGTGCGATCCATTACAACCCAACAGGTAAGCATGCATACATTCCTTTGGCAACCAATGCCGTTCGTATGGGAACATTAGTGGCGCGTAACTTGGTAAATCCTACAACTAGATATTTAGGTACGCAAGGAACATCAGGTATCAAAATATATGAGAACAATATTGCGGCTACAGGAATGACAGAATTAGCAGCAAAAGATGAAGGTCTGGATGTAGAGACGGTTACTATGACGGATCATTATCGCCCTGAGTTTATGCCTACATTCGACAGTGTGACCCTGAAGGTTGTCTTCGAGAAATCTACTCGTCGTATTGTAGGAGCACAGTTAATGTCTGAAGTGGACTTGACGCAGTCGATCAATACCATTTCTGTATGTATCCAGAATCGTATGACTGTGGATGAACTAGGATTCATCGACTTTTTCTTCCAACCACACTACAACAAGCCTTGGAACTTCCTGAATACAGCGGGACTACAAGCTTTGCCACCTGTAGCTCATACCAAGAAGGAAATGGCTACCGTATAATCCTATAGATACCTTGTGTAATCAATTAGAACAACCCTTGGCGGATATGCCAAGGGTTGTTTTTGTTATGCTTATTCAACATTTGAATTTCATTTAATGATATGGACACTGAAGGTTATTTACCACAAGCTTCTCCAATTGTCTGAGGATATCTTTAAGCCCATGCTCTTTTTCCAAAAAGGAGATCAGTGCTCGGATCAATATTAACTTGGGATGCTCACACTTTAGTTCTTCTTGAATGAGGAGGGTGGCTTCCTGGAGCTCCTTCTTCTCAGAGTTCGTTATAGAGAGCTCTTTAATCGTCGATATTAGGCGCTGAATGAGTTCGAATATTCGTGTAATATCAGATATGGATTCTCCTTGTAGCGCACATTGCAGATATTCTGTCATATCTGAATCTTGTAATAGCGGTGGTCTATCTTTGACTTGCATATTAGACGCCATATCCTCTATGGATTGAACAATAAATACGGCCATTTCCTGAGTATTCAGCGATTTACTCTCAAAAATCGATAGGAATATAAACTCCCGGACAATGCCATTATAAATAATCACGAGGTCCCAAATATGGGGTTCGATTTCCTCTCCAAATACGCGTATGAGACTCTCCCTATTGTATTTCAGTAGATTCGCCCTTAGACGTAATAAGAAGGGTGCAATTTTTCCATCAGGCACCGTTAACTTCTTCAACTCCTGCATAATGAAATTATTGTTCAAAAAGAACTCAATCTGACATTCCGTTTCGCGAATAAAGACTTCTCTTAAAGAGAGCGTTTGATCTTCACGTATATTTTGAATTTGTTCAGTCATTCTCCCCTGTTGCAACATCAGAACTTCGATGAGTAAATCTTCCTTAGAACTAAAAAAGTTATATACAGAACCTTTTGCCACGCCGCAGTCATCGGCAATGTTCTGTATGGATGTGGCAAGATATCCCCGGTCTAAAAAAAACCGCATTGCTGAATCTAGGATTTTTCTTTTGGTTACACTCACTTTCTCCCTCTTTTCAAGAATATATTGACTTTAGTTAAAAAATAAGTAGAATTAGTTTATCTTATATGACTAACTGGTTTTATTTAAAACTATATGGTCAATAGTACGAATTATTTCATTGTTGGTCAAGATAGAAAGAAGAATAGGAGAGAAATAACTGAATGTCTATCCCAAATGCAACAACTGCACCAGTCAATACAGAATTCTCCATCAAGGCGATTATTGCCCCTCTTATGGCGGTTATCCTAGGAATGATTATGGTCATCCTGGACAGTACCGTTATCAATGTGGCTATACCGAACTTAGAAGAATATTTCGGAACCACCTTGAAATCGATTCAGTGGACCATTACTGGATATACGCTAGCTTTATCGGCCGTTATCCCGTTGGCAGGATGGATGACAGATAAGTACGGAGCTAAACGGATATTCCTGATCACGATTACTTTATTCACGCTTGGATCTGTGCTTTGTTCACTGGCTCAGACCGCAGATCAACTTATTATATTCAGAATTATCCAAGGACTTGGCGGTGGTATGGTTGCTCCGATCGGGATGGCCATGGTCTTCAGACTTGCTCCACCTGAGAAGAGAGGGGCGGTTATGGGGATGCTAGGTATTCCCATGCTACTTGCTCCTGCTGCTGGACCTATTCTATCAGGTTGGCTGATCGAAGTTGCCTCATGGCATTGGATTTTCCTTATTAACGTACCCATCGGTATCGCTGCTGTTATTGTAGGTATTAAGTTCCTTCCTAAATTTGAGAACAAGAAGGTTCCTTCCTTGGATATTCTCGGAATGATTCTCGCACCCATCGCATTTGCCATGTTAGCCTATGGTGTGAGTGAGGGAGCAGCAGATTGGACATCTATAAATGCGAGAGTTGGATTGATTGTTGGTGGCGTTGCGCTCATCCTCTTTATCATTGTAGAGCTTAAACAGAAAGAACCTTTGTTAGAGCTTCGTGTTTTTGGATCCTCTGACTTCACACGCGGTGTGATCTTGTCTTGGATATTTCAGATCGCTATGTTTGGTGCCATTCTGATGATCCCGCTATATTTACAAAATGTAAGAGGTTTTACTGCGCTAGAAAGTGGTTATACGACACTGGCTCAGGCCCTAGCTTCGATGGTCTTTATGCCTATTGGAGGGAAACTGTTCGATAAGTGGGGTGCTCGACCACTTGCTCTGGTGGGTATGACAATAATATCTGTAGGCTTATTCATGCTTTCTCAGATAACCGTAGATACGGCGATATTTATGGTCGTACTTCCACTTATTCTTATGGGAGCAGGAATGGGTCTAACGATGATGCCACTAAATACCCATGTATTGAACGCAGCTCCACGTAGACTTGTAAACCGTGTAACTCCTTTAACAGCAGCTACACAACAAGTTGTCACATCATTTGCTATCGCTGGACTGACTGGATATCTAACTTCCAAAATAGTGAGTTATACGACGACTTCATCTACACCTGAAAACCCTCTACCAAGTATAGCATCTGCCTTCGGTGATACCTTCTTCTTGACAGCTTGTATTGCGGTTGCCGGACTATTGTTAAGCGTAATCTTGCGCAAACCACGGATGAAACCAGGCGATGAACTTGCAGAAGGTGAAGAAATGCCTGATGTAAAGACGATGATTTCACATTAATTTAAATTAGAGAAAATGAAGATTATTACACAAAAGGATGTCCCACTGGCCATGAAATGGCTGTAGGACATCCTTTTGTGTGTCAAGAGTCAACATTATTTTGAAAAATTCTGAGCCACCAATAAATGCTATCAAATCCGGATCCATTGCGTGGAACAGCGTTTAAATTATATTCGAAATCTGCTTCTTGCCAATCAATTAGAACTGACTCCATTTCTCCCTAAGCCCTAAACTTCCATTGCACTGGCTAGTGTGACGAGCTTTCTTATCGTTTCCCAGTTACGTATGGTCGAAGGTACGGCCAACTTCTGAATGTTATTGACAAGTTTAGAATTGCGTATACTATGACGGAATAAAAGGTGGATCTCACGGCCTTCTAGTCTATAATCATCATCTTTACTTCTGGAAGTGTTCAGTCGTTCAATCTGTTCTTGTGAAGGTTCTTCAAGCAATAGGGAAACGTAGAGACTCTCTCCTACAGATGAGGCCTCCGCTTCGGAAACTTCTTCTTCTGAGAATAGGCAATTCTCTGAAATTCTCTTTAACTCCTCGGCCGTTCTAATAATAACAATGATCGAGAAACCAAAGACAGCCTTGATTTCATGTTCAATTCGCTTTCGTAGCGGCTCGACCTCTTCATTCGATTCAAATAGAACATTTCCGCTTTGAATATATGTCTGAACTCGGCTCAGACCCATCGCTTCGAATGTACGCTTCAATTCGGCCATCTTAATCTTATTCTTTCCACCCACATTAATCCCTCGTAACAGCGCAATATAGACCGTCATCTCAAGCACTTCCCTCTATTGGTTTATTATTTTAGCCTGAATGGTGATTATAGTACATCGGCATGGCATACTGTGATTATAATCATTCATGTGATGTGAAACAATTCATATGATGTGAAATAATTCACGTTTAATATTATATTGTGATATATGTAACGTTTCTTATCAAATCAATTGCGTTACAATAGAATTAAATACACAAGATTTGAAGTATTAATTGGATCAAAGGAGATCATACACATGGCCTATTACAAACCGCAGCAAATAGCTGAACTAACGGTAGAAACAGGGACAAAGAAAGCACATAATCCATTATTAACGGTACTTATACTTGGTTTCTTAGGTGGTGCTTTTATCGCACTTGGCTTTTTATTAGATATCCGTGTTATTGCGGGAGCGCCTAAGGAATGGGAAACTATCGCTAATTTTATTGGAGCTTCTATCTTCCCAGTAGGTTTAATACTCGTACTTTTGGCTGGTGGTGAACTGTTAACGGGTAATATGATGGCTGTACCCCTTGCGTGGATGGCTAAGAAGATCTCATTCGCTGCCGTTCTGAAGAATCTCATTCTGATTACGTTAAGTAACTTTGTGGGTGCGTTATTTATCGCCTATTTCTTCGGACACATCGTAGGCCTCACAGGGAGTGGCGTATATTTAGATAAGGTAGTTGATATGGCAGGCCATAAATTAGATGTTAGTTTCGTACAGGCTTTCGTTTCAGGTATTGGTTGTAACTGGTTAGTAGCTTTGGCTGTGTGGCTATCATATGGTGCAGATAATATGAGCGGCAAAATTATGGGGATCTGGTTTCCGACAATGGCTTTCGTGGCTATTGGATTCCAGCACGTCGTGGCGAATATGTTCCTTATCCCGGCAGCCATTTTTGAAGGATATTATTCATGGGGAGAGTACCTGGTGAATTTCGTTCCTGTATGGCTTGGTAATCTGACCGGGGGTGTCGTCTTTGTTGCCGCCGCCTATTGGATGTCTTATTTACGCGAACCAAGTGCCGCCCACGGAACATTACCTAGTCATGTGCAAGCGAAAGATAATAAGCAGAAGCATGCTTGATAGACTAGGGCTGTGAACAGCGGTAGGACATCGCTAAGACAGCAATCGAACAGCAATCGAACATCAAAGTACATCGTAACCATACAGCATCAAAGTATCACAGTATCATCATCGATAGGTCTTCCTTACGAGGGGGCCTTTTTTGAATTACAAATCAAAAAAATTCGCCCTGTTCGAGTTCGGGGGAACGAAACTTGAACAGGGCGAATTTATGATGAAATTCATGGGATATAATAGAAATAATAATCCCTATTCTGCTAGTTATTTTTTACCCTAATCATATAAAATCGAAACACCCTTCAATCTTGTTAGAGTTTTCTTTGCAGAATTGTGGGAGCCGTTTTATGATAGACGTACATATGAAGAGGCAGGAATGGTGAAGAGGTCTATTTTTCAAAGGTAATATAGATTTGAGACATCTGGGAAATGACATCTGAAGAGAATGTTACAAACGCACCCTTATAGAAATAATAGTGTTTAAGCCACAAGGTTGATTATTCTTCGGGCAGTTCGCTCGTGGGGCTACTGATTACGATGTTTGTGTTCCAAGAACTAGGACATAATATGGCAGATGCGGGACTCGTTATTCTTATTCCATCATTAGGTGGAATAGTAGGGAAAATGGTTAGGCGTAATAGCTATATCAAAAAGATAGGTGTTGTAGATTTGTTTAGAAAGGGGTGGTGGGTATGAAATTCAAACAACGTACGATAGCTATCCGTTTATCCGAAATGAAGGATGCGCAGCAAATGATGGATCTAGATGCCATTGTATGGCAGGATTATAATGCTCCTGAACCTCTAAATTGGACCTCACGTGAAGACTTTCTACGTCACTGTCAGCCTGGATTACAGCTTGTTGCGGTCATCGAGGATGAAATCTGCGGCTATGTAGGATTTCGGTATCCAACGTTACTACAGAGCAATCGTCATGTGTATGAGATTAACATCGCTGTACATCCTCGTTATCAGCATGAAGGAATTGGAACAAGATTGATCGAAGCGGTGAAGGAATGGGCAGCTAGTGAAGGCAAGACAAAGTTGAGCTTACGTGTGCTTTCTACGAATCCTAACGCATTGAAATTCTATGAGAAGCTTGGTTTTGTGAGAGAAGGACGACTTATGAATGAGTTCTATGTGAATGGGAACTATGTGGATGATATTTTAATGGGATTCTATTTATAGACTAGTTTGTTAGGGTATCTGATTTCTTTCTCTTAAGAATAGATCTATCTTAATCCTAAATTTAGTGAAGGAGCATCATACAATAGTGAATTTACAAATCGTTTCTGTAAACGTTGGGAAGCCAGTTACTGTTGAATATAAGGGTAAATCATTACAGACCGGAATATATAAAGAACAAGTGGAAGGTAGAGTATTTGTTGGTTCGGAACAAATGACGGGGGATGGACAAGCCGATCTTGTGCATCATGGTGGCCTTGATAAGGCCGTGTGTGCATATCCTTATGAGCATTATTCCCATTGGGAAAAGGAGCTGGATAGGAAATTAGACTATTCTGCTTTCGGTGAGAATTTAACGGTCATGGGATTGCTTGAAACTGAAGTGTACATTGGGGATATTTATCAAGTGGGGGAAGTGGTGCTTCAGGTCAGCCAACCAAGGTATCCTTGCTTTAAGCTGTCCCAGAAGCACGGAGTAACAAACCTTCCAGCCCGGGTCATTGAGACGGGTTACAGTGGGTTCTACTTGCGTGTACTGCAAGAGGGTTATCTATCGGTAGCGTCTACCTTAAAGAAGCTTGAGTCGCATCCAGCACAACTTACGATAGCTGAAGTGTTACATTTAATGACCCATGGCCGAGATGCCGAGCAGGTTGAACAATTAAAGAAAGCTGCCGAACTAGATGTATTGGCCTTAGACCTAAGACAAAGATTTCAAGGCTGGCTTCATATGTAACGAATTATCTTACTTGTCTCCACTCACTTAGGATCATGCCATAGATGGCATGATTAACGTGGCCTTGGGCTAGCTGCTCAGCTTCACGTACAATACCTTCCAGTACAAATCCAAGACGTTCAGGTATAGCGCGGCTAGGATGATTTCCTGTAGCACAACGAATTTCGACTCGGTTGAGATGCATCTCCATAAATGCATAGTCTATGAAAGTTCTGCAGGCACTACTCATGAGACCTTGCCCTTCATAACCTTTGCCCAGCCAGTAACCGATACTAACGGAACGATTGCGCCAATCAATCTCATGGAAGCCAATAATACCTGCAAGCTCACCACGTGTCCAAATACCGGCACTAATACCACCATTCTCGGCTCCTTGCTTAACGGCATTCTTAATAAAGTTGAGTGTATGGTTAACTTCCGTAATGGAATCAACCCATGGAAGCCACTCTCGTAGTTTGTCACGTGAACGATTCGTTAGATCAAATAACTGTTTTGCGTGCTGGTGTGCTAGTGGTTTTAGTTCAGTCTGTTCATCTAAAACATAAGTAAACATGCCATGCAGCCCTTCTTTCCATTCTTAATAGAGTTACCTTGAGCGAGTCTGTTTCACATTTTGTTCGAGGGAATATAAATCATCCTCTAGCGAGGTCATTTGCTGTCTAACGAGGTGTCTAGAATCACTAAGTGCTTGATTATAGACAATGGGTGCCATATGCGACATGAAGAAGTCCATCACACTATCAGCGGCGAGATCACCAATAATCTCTCCACGCTCTTTTTCGAAATATTGTTGAATAAGTAGAATGACCTGATCTCGTTGATCTTTTGAAAGTTTCATCGTTTTCATATACAGAGTACCTCCTAAAATTTACATCGTCCCTATTCATGCTACCTCATAACAAATCCCCCGTCAAAAGGGTAGAGGTGAGGCTTATTGAACTATCGACGCATTACGGGTATATTTATATGAAGAGTTTTAGTACAGGAATAGACAGATAATATAAGGACGAAAGGTTGATTGTCATGGAGAACCCAAGTACACCCTCCAATTTTATTAAGAATGTGATAACGGAAGACCTGAACTCCGGTAAGGTAAAAGAAGTAGTAACACGTTTTCCTCCGGAGCCTAACGGTTATTTACATATCGGACACGCTAGGGCGATCTGGATTAACTTCACCCTAGCCGACGAATTTGGTGGAAGGACTCATCTGAGATTTGATGATACGAATCCCATTAAAGAGGACACAGAATATGTGAATTCCATTCAAGAGGACGTAAAGTGGCTCGGTTTCGAGTGGGAGGAGCTCCGATTTGCATCTGATTATTTTGATGAAATGTACAGCCGTGCTGTCGTGTTAATCAAGAAGGGCAAAGCATACATTGATGATCTTAGTGCGGATCAGATTCGTGAGACTCGAGGTACGTTGACGGAACCTGGTAGTAATAGTCCATACCGTGATCGTAGCGTAGAAGAGAATCTGGAGTTGTTTGAAGGCATGCGTTCGGGTAAATTTGCTGACGGTGGCAAGGTGTTACGTGCCAAGATTGATATGTCCTCACCTAATATTAACCTACGTGACCCTGTTATTTATCGCATATCTCATACTTATCATCACAATACAGGGGATAAATGGTGTATCTACCCTATGTATGCTTTCGCACATCCATTAGAGGATGCTATCGAGGGAATCACACATTCCTTATGTTCACTGGAATTCGAAGATCAACGTCCGTTCTATGATTGGGTAGTGGCTGAATGTGAAATGCCGAATGTACCCCATCAATATGAGTTCGGGCGCTTGAATGTGGCACAGACGTTAACAAGTAAACGTAAGTTGAAGTTACTGGTTGATCAACAGCATGTGGATGGCTGGGATGATCCGCGGATGCCAACAATTTCAGGACTACGTCGTCTGGGTTATACGCCGGAGGCGATTCGTAACTTCATTTATGAGACGGGTATTTCTAAGAGCCAAGGCGTCGTGGATCGTCAAATGCTGGAGCACTTTATCCGTGAAGATCTGAAGTTGAAAGCTCCTCGTACGATGGCTGTATTGAATCCGCTAAAAGTGGTTATTACGAATTATCCAGAAGGCCAAAGTGAATGGCTGGAAGCAGAGAATAATAGTGAAAATCCTGAGATGGGCAATCGGCAAATTCCCTTCTCACGTGAAATATATATTGAACAAGATGATTTCATGGAGGTTCCACCTAATAAATATTTCCGGCTATTCCCGGGTAACGAAGTAAGATTGAAGAATGCTTATTTCATTAAGTGTAACGAGGTTATCAAGGATGAGGAAGGGAAAGTCGTTGAAATTCATTGTACCTATGATCCTGAGACGAAGAGTGGAAGTGGATTTACCGGTCGTAAGGTGAAAGGCACGATCCATTGGATTGAGGCGAGTCAAGCCGTTCCGGCTGAATTCCGCTTATTCGAACCACTGATAAATGATGAGGAAGTTGAAGAGGAAGTCATTGAAGGGGCACAAGAGAAGACGTTCCTTGATCAATTGAATCCCAATTCGCTTGAGATTGTCCAAGGATATGTAGAACCTGGAATGAGAGTGGTAGCACCTCAGGATAAATTCCAATTTTTCCGGCACGGCTACTTTAACGTCGATTCCAAATACTCCACACCTGGACATCCAGTATTTAACCGGATCGTCTCGTTAAAAAGTTCCTTCAAACTTAAATAAACCAATTAAAAATAACGAGCCTGTAGGATTTTAACTACGGGCTCGTTATTTTTAATTTATTTCAGATCTGTGAACAGCACCTGATCTTCATTAGAGTCATCCAAATCTTCTTCCTGTTTAGGGGAAGGTGGCGTATACCCATGTTTTGCAATGACGTACCACATGGATCCAAATCCTAGGGCGCCAATGAAGGCGAACAAGGTACCTGTTCTATACATAGCTTCAGCACCAAAGCTCTGGAATATCCATCCACCCATGAATCCACCGACGATACCTGCGAAACCACTCCATGTTAGCGTATATACTGCTTGACCTGTTGCACGGTAAGGCTTGGGAACGAGGAGGAGGCTAAGCTGTGTACCCACATAGAAATAGCCTCCAAAGGTAATACAATGAAACACTTGGATCAATACAACCTGGATGGGGAGGGTGGCATCAGCCATAAGCATCCAACGAAAGCCAAAGAGTAAGCTTACGAGTGCGAGGCAACCCATCAACCAAGAAATGTTACGTTTGAGGTAACGATGAAACAGTAAAAATACAGCGACCTCAAAAAAGGAAGATAAGAATACGGCTAATCCTACCATCTTTTTGGAACCGCCAAGTTCTGTAATGTATAGAGACATAAATGTGTTATTCATGGCATTAGGAATGGAGACTACAACACCAAGAACAATAAATGAGAGAAAATAACGATTTACCAATATATTTGCGAATCCTCTAATATATAATGTGGGCGATTCCGAAGGCTTCTGAAGCTTAGGAAGTAGCATGAGTACTCCTATCGCCAACATAAGTAGAACTGTGAATACAATGGATATTTTTGCTACACCTGTCCAGTCTAGAATCAGTCCGGTAGCTATGGCGATGACGCCCCATCCTAGAGAACCCCACAGGCGGAAGGATCCGAATTTATAGCTTGTATCTTCAATATATCCAAGAATAAGACTATTACTGTGCGAGAACACAGGAGACTGGAAGAAGAAGAATAGAACCATAGATATATATACCAAGACAAAGGTATCAGATTGGAATACAAATTGAACCATAACTAGTGTCCCTATCATCATAATAAGGAGTACTCGTTTCATATTATGAACTCGTTCGCTCCAGAATCTCCAAAAAGGATTAGCCAATAGAGAAACGATAGGACCTAAAGCTAACAAGCTCCCAATTTCAAATTTGTTCATCCCAGCATCCTGCAAGTACAGTTGAAAGAAGCTAGTGAAGATTACCATAGTACCGTATATCAAAAAGTTAAACAGCTTTAAAGAGGATAAGGAAGATTTCGTATCTATGGATTCACGCAATAGCGACATTCCTTTCCGACTGATTGCTCTAACCGATAATGAATTCTTAGGAGGCAACAACAACACTTTATCACGTGTTGAAAGTGGTTTCAAACCATAAATTAAGCGAATTCCTAGATATTATAAATATCTCTCTAATTAAAGGGGAAATAAATGTAGTCAACACTTACGATTCATGCGGTGGATGATGAGACTGGCCCATCCAATAGCCATTTGTGGCTGTCTAGATCAGTTTATACTTTCTTGAATAAATATAACCACTGTACGAATGAATCATATATGGATGATGATGAGTTTACTCAAATAATGCACACTTGGGGATACACCTGCAGGTTATAGAAGAGTATAAGGTGACAAATTATATAGTAAGCGCTTGCAATATGAGTTATGATAGCGTTCAAGGTAGCCGATTCCCCCTAGTAATCGTATGCCGTGTATTGATAGAATATGATCCTCGTATAAGCGGGGATCCCTTTTTTTTGAAGTAGTAGGTGTAGGTGTAGGTGGTTATTATTTAGGCGGCGTAGTGTGAAGTAGATCACTTAAACTATTTAACATTTGATGTATTATTAAATCAAGAAAGCGCTATCTTTACGACTGCAGAGGAGGTTATGAATGATATGATGACCATGACTATAGAATCTTTAGATGAGTCTAAGGTATGCTTGAAGTGGATAGAGGGAAGAGGATGGGGTTATCAACTACTGATTGATTTCTTAGGTGGTCCACCGAGCTTGTCTTTAATCGCCCAATGGCGTCAGTATATGATGATGAGAGATGAGATTGTACTCACAGAGGGCGGACAGAAGCTGCAACAATTATTATCAGGCATCGCTCCACAGCAACTGATGGAAGTATGTATGACAGAAGAATCTGAATACAGGCGATTGTTTGATAGTGAGAATTCCATGTTTCCTTCCCTCTGTGAGAGTGTTTATCGCGGTTTGAAGGGGGAGGATCTTGCGAATTGTATGATGGATATCCATGAGATGTACGCTCACCATGGCATTGTCTTTAATAAGTTGAATCATGAGCGGGATGATCATATCGTTCTAGAGCTTGAATTTATGGCTGTACTTGTAGAACGCACTTTAGATAGCAAGCGGATCCATAGCTCACATCTTGAGCTTATTGATTCCCAGATTCAATTCCTTGATCAACATCTATTACAATGGGTCCCATTGCTTGCTGAGGATCTCTCCTTCATCACTCGGAGCCCCTTATATATGGAAGTTGCAAATGTTCTCAAAGAATTTATTACGGATGACATGAAGATGCTTTGTGCTTGGCGTGCTAGTATGATCTAATCATATCTCTACATTTAGGGATACATAGCCACATAACCACATAAGACGTATATAAGCTGGGGCCTTGGAAAGAGAAGGAACCGGCTTTTTTGTTGAAATGAGTCAAAGTAGTGACGTACATACCCCTATTCATCGTAATACGAATACCATCTTTTTGAGACGATATCGTCGTATCGTTAAGTTTCTATCCCTTGATCAGCGTTATTTCTATTCCTTGCTGAATCATTGCTATATCTTCAAGAGTGACCTTGCCGGCCATCTTATTCAACGTATTGGCAGTTCCACAGGCTGCACCAAGTAGAAGTACATCTTGGATGTCGGACCCACGATATAATGCAGAGACGAGCCCTGCCATCATGGCATCGCCACTGCCCACAGGATTGACAGCTTCTACCTGAGGAATATGGATTCGATACTGATAGTCAGCAGATACAGCGAGTGCACCGCGTTCTCCTTGGGATACAACAACAAACGGTGTACCCTCTTTGATAAAGGAAGACATAGCCTGAAGAGTAGATAGGTCATTACCTGGAGCTATTCCTAGCAGTTCGGCTAATTCATGCTCATTTAGCTTCACCAGATCTGGTCTTCCATGGAGACCTTCACGAAGGGCTTCGCCGCTGGCATCTAGGGCAACCTTGGCTCCCTGGTGATGGGCAATTTCGGTAAGCTCGGCATAGATCCATGAGGGACATCCTGAAGGTATACTACCAGAGAGGACAATACAGCTAGAGGATTTAGCTAATTGTTCAATTTTGTGACGTAGCCGTTGTAAGTCTATCTGGGTAATGGGTGGCCCAACCTCAATAAGCTCAGTGTGAGTACCTTGTGTAGGATCAAGGATGGTAATCGCACGCCTTGATTCGCCGTGCGCAAGAGTCAGGAAATCAGTAGGAATGGATTCTTCCTTCAGACCTGAGAGAATAGCAGCGCCGTTGTAGCCAGCAACGAAACCCGTTGTAGTCACACCTTCACCTAAAGCATGAACTACACGAGCAACATTAACACCTTTGCCGCCAGGAACGGATAGGTATTCATGGGTTCTATGTAGATGATCTACATAAAAGTTAGACACGGTATAGGTAATATCTAAGGCTGCATTTAAAGTGACCGTTGTAATCATCATGTGTAACTCCTTTACGAACTTAAATTCTAAAGATGGTTATACATACGTTATTTTATCATGAATGAGATCTGATATACGACGATACATCGAAAAGACGCGCCCACCTTTCCCAGAGGGAAAAGAGAACGCGTCTTTAAGTTCATTCGCTATACGTTGGAACGATTCCTTTTCAAAAAAATTTAAATCTCGATTAGCGTGCGATTAATCCTGTACTTTAGGTTTTCTGAATTTCATCAAGAATTCATATACAATCGGTACGATGACTAGTGTTAACACTGTAGAACTGATCAGACCACCAATAACAGTGATTCCGAGTCCGCGGGATATAATACCCGCACTGTCCTCAAGTCCAGTAACGAGTGGCAGCAATGCGCCAATAGTGGCTAGAGCAGTCATGAGGATTGGACGAAGACGTGTTCCACCTGCTTCGAGTAACGCTTCACGTGTAGTCATGCCTTCTTCTTCTTTATGAATAACGCGGTGAATGAGAACGATGGCATTCGTCACCACGATCCCAATGAGCATAAGCGCGCCCATAAGGGAGGACACATTCAGTGTTTCCTTAGCAAGCAACAATCCGACGAGCGCGCCGATGACTGTGAATGGTAAGGAGAACAGGATGGCGAATGGTGCGAGACCACCACCGAAAGTTACGACGAGCACAAAGTACACTACAGCGATAGCGGCCGCCATGGCAAGACCAAGCTGCTTGAAGGTGTCATTAATTTGTTCCGTCGACCCCCCAAATGTGATCTCGATCCCATCAGGCTTATTGATCTCTTTAATTTTAGCTTCAAGATCGGTAGAAGCGCTACCCACATCTGCGGTAATGATATTAGCCGTAATAGAAACAGTCATTTTACCATCTGTACGTGTAATGGAGTTAGGGGAGACACCCTTCTCTACCTTGGCTACGTCCTTGATGGGAACGGCCATACCCAGTGGAGAAATAATAGTCTCATTACTGATCTCATTCATATTTTTATAATCATTCGTGTCTGTTTCAATGTAAACTTTATAGTTTTTGTCATCTACTTCTATTTCAGTTAGAACGGGACGCTCACGAACAGGACTCAGTTTCATGGCAATCTGCCCTGCAGTAAGTCCAAGTGAACTCAATTTCTCCTGATCAGCTACAATCGTATATTGATCATAAGAAGTAGATAGACTAGTCTTCGCTTTGTCGAAGTGTTCTGTATCTTCCTGAACGAGTTGTAGAATTTGGTCGGATATCGGCTTGATATCTTCGAGACTATCACCGAATACACTAACGCTGAGACCCGAACCAAGCATGCCGCCAGTCATATCAAGGGTTGCCCATACGCCTTTTGGAACTTCCTTTTGTAAATTTTCAACCAGTTCTTTCTGGACATCTTCGAAGTTCTTAGTATCGGTATTGTATTCTATATAGAATAACCCTGAGGTGGATGCACCAGCCCCACCCATAGGATTACTACCTCCAATGGAATATTGCATCTTCTCAACACCTGGTTGGTTTAGGATATACTTCTCCGCCTCCAAAGCACGTTTCTCAACAACGTTCAGTGGGTCACCAGGTTCAGGTGAATAGGTTACCATTGCAAACTTATCTTTTTGTTCCGGCATGAAGCTCGTGCCGATCAATGGATATAAGAATAAGCTGCCGACGAGCATAAGAACGGCTATTCCGAAGGTTATCAATTTATGATTCAAGGTCCAGTTCAGGATGCGTTGATATCCTTTAGCCATTTTTCCTATTTCATGATGATTGGAAGCCTTCTTCTTCAGTTTGATACCCTTCTTGAACAGTGTATGTGCAAGCATAGGTACAATCGTAATCGCGATAATGAGTGAAGCAAGTAGAGCAAACACCATCGTTAATGCGAAGGGTAGGAACAACTCACCGACCATACCACTTACGAAAGCTAGAGGTAGGAATACCGCAATGGTTACAATGGTAGATGACATAATCGGAACGAACATCTCACTTGTGGCTTCACGTACTAATTCACGACCACGTAGCTTCTCACCAGGGTCTGTCATTCGTCTATAAATATTCTCAATAACGACAATAGAGTCATCGATAACCCGACCTATGGCTACGGTCATCGCACCAAGTGTCATCATATTTAGCGTAATGTCCATTTGCCATAACACAAGTAGAGCTGCAAGTAGTGATAGTGGGATGGAGATAATCGAAATAATAGTAGAGCGGATATTTCTTAGAAATAATAGAATGATAATGACAGCGAACAAGGCTCCGAAGACTGCTTTGCTAAGCATGGTATTAACAGAATCCTCAATAGGTTGCCCTTGGTCAAGCAGTGTTGTCAATTCCAATCCATCATAATCGCTCTTCAAATCAGTTGCTTTGTCTTTCACAGCGTTCACGACATCAACCGTATTCGCATCATTGTCCTTCACAATTTGAATACCTATGGATTCGACACCATCGGTACGGGAGATGGATTCGGCTTTACCAATAACTTCAATATTGGCAATCTCACTTAGCTTAATCGTAGGGATGCCAACAGCAGTTGCTGTTATTGGAGCTTCAGTAGTCGGAGTTGGAGTTGCTGTTGCACCTTCAGCTTGTGGACCCGCTGAAATTCCCGGTTGAGCGCCAGGAGCTGAACTGCTCATGTTGGGAACGACGGGAATCGTAAGATTCTTTAAATCATCCAGATTAACGATATTACCATCTACTACAACGGCCTTTTGAGATTGTTCTAGATTGAATAGTCCTAGAGGTACTCGTAGTGATGAACCCTGTACAATACCTTGGACCGTGTCTTGGGTAAGACCGAGTTCTTTCATTTTATCTTCATTGAATTTGAGTTGTACTTCTTTCACATATTGTCCTGATATGCTCACGGTAGCCACACCTGGGATTTTCTCCAATTCTGGTTTAACTTGATTCTCAATGACACGTGTTAACTCTTCCAAATCCTTAGCATTGTTGTTAGAGGCACTTAGAGAAACAACCGGAAATGAACTTATGCTGAACTTGGAAATCGTAGGTTTTTGCGCACCATCTGGTAAAGTGACTTCATTAAGGGCTTCACGTACAGCCGCAGTGGCTTGATCCAGATTAGTACCATAGTCGAACTCCATGGCTATGGAAGAGGCGTTCTCCATGGAGGTAGAAGAGACGGTCTTCACGCCATCTACATTACGCAGACGTTTCTCTAGCGGGATCGTGACGTCCTGGACAACACCTTCAGGAGCGGCACCGGGATAAATAGCCGTAATACTTAAAAAGGGAATATTGATATTAGGCATGGTCTCTTGCTTCATTGTGACTCCAGCGAATAATCCAGCAGCAGTGACAATAATGGTCAGAATCCAGATGGCAAACTTGTTATTCAATGAGAAATTAATAATACCTTTCATAATATGGATCTCCACTCCTCTTTCTATCTGTTCTTATTTTTACAACTTAAAGTGAACGGTCAGACTGACCAATGAAGTATAATTTAACGATCTCCAGTAACTCTTTCTTCATATCCTCAACTTCGGGAATTTGCTCTAGATTAGCTAGCATACCCATTAGAATAGCCCGACGAGGCTGATTGTTTACAAGCTCAGTCTCCAATATATGTATGGATTCAAGAGCATCCGTAAGCTGATCTCCCTCACATAATTTCTCTTTTAAAACGAATCTCATCTCTTTGGATATAAGTAAGGGATGGCGTTGAATACTAGCTTGTTTCCGGTCGGTATTGAACCAATGTGACAAGATATCTGAAGGAATAAGGGGTTCATAGTGGTTAGTTAGCATGCTATCTGCGACATGATCGAGTAAGAAAATTAATTGGTTGGACATATTTCGAATATTCAACGGTAGATATTCAGGAATAAACATAATCCGAATGTAGGAAATTAACATCCCACTAACCATCAAAATTAAATCCAATGTATAGGGTTTCAATTCGGGACCATAAATCGTTTCAAGTTTAGTCTTGAACCAATCTATTGTTGTGAATTGATCTTCAAAGATGCATCCTGACATTTCGTTTTTAGGGGGGTTTGCCCCGTCCATTAATTGATGTTTTACAAATTCACGTAGCTCAAGCATGTGGCTGAGAAGAGTTTCAAATTGTTGTTGGAGCTGCTCTTTCGGAGAGAGTTGTGTCTCTAGCTCGACTTGCATTATACTGTTGCTAATCATATGGATGCAGTATAAATAAATACTTTTTTCTAATTCTTCTTTCGATTTGAAATGAAGATAAAGACTTCCCTTAGACATCCCACAGACTTCGGCTATTTCTTGCATAGATGTTGAAGAGATTCCTTTAGTGGAGAATAGCTGCAAAGCGGCTTTCAGAATATGATTCTTCTTGTCCGTTGTTTTCTGAGACAACGTCTTGTTCTCTCCTTTCAGAACTACAGGGTTCCATTATTGACTGATCAGTCAATATTATAATATAAAGAAAAGGCGGTTACAACTTTCACTGTTAAGTGAAGTCCTAACCGCCTTTTGTTATGAAATCAATTTAAGTCCAATAGCGGAAACAAGGATCATGGAGATGAACATCATACGCTTCCATTCCTTCTTCTCGCCAAACATGAGCATCCCTACGACAGCACTTCCGACCGTTCCGATTCCTGTCCATACAGCATAGGCTGTTCCCATGGACAGACTTGTCATGGCGTATGAGAGTAGACTGAAGCTTAAGACAAATGAGCAAGCCATTAGCAGATAGAATTTCCATCCCTTATGATCGGCAACCCCCTTCATTCCGATCACGCCGAAGACTTCACATATACCTGCTCCAATAATTGCTAACCAAGCCATCAGACAGTCACCTCCTGCTGTTGCTCATGGTTATCTGTAATCATTTTCAGACCCATGACGCCCACTAATAGTAGGAGGATGAGTAACACCTTGGATATGCGGAAAGGTTCACCGAACACAAGCATCTCTGCAAGGACGGTTCCTCCAGTCCCTAGACCGGTAAATACCGCATAGACTGTTCCAATCGGAAGGCGTTTTGTAGCGGCTACAATGAGGCTGAAGCTGATAATAATCGTAATGCCCGTCAAGATCCATTCGAAAACCGTGTCAGCATGCTTCAAGCCCGATACCCAGAAGACCTCTACAATGCCTCCTATAAATACATAAAGCCAACTGCGATTCATAATGTTACTCCTTTACTCTTGGTGAGATTTAATGTAATGTATACCAGCCCAAAAGATGGGCCATGCAGCTTCAATTCTCTTCTCAGATTTGCTGAATCCCCCATAAATGATCTCTATCGTGATTCCGTCAATAAGTGTCATATAAGCGATAGCAATATTTTTAGTTGAATAGAGCATAAGGTCGTTTTGTTCAGACGTTTGCGCTAATAGTTTGGCTAAAGAGTCCTCCAATGATTCGAGAAAAGGATAAACAAGCTGCATAACCTCGTCATATAGATGAGTGGGCGGGAAGAAGGACATACGCAGCACGAATTTACTCTCGCCTTCAAGTGCATACTCTTCCTGAAGGAAATAGAGTAACCCCTTGAGCTGCATCGCGAGTTCTTGGTGTCTATTATTCAGAAAATATCGCTTGATACGGTGCTTTTCTTCAACTAGCGCTAACTTGAGCACTTCCAAGAACAAATCGTCTTTTCCTTTGAAATGGGCGTATATAGAAGGTTTCCGAATTCCAACTTCTTCTGCCACTTTACGAAGAGAGGTTCCCTCGAATCCATCCTTTGCAAAATGAGCAAGAGCCACTTTTTGAATTTTCTGTTTCGATGTCAAAATGAAGTTCACCACGCCTTCCTACCTATCGTTCGTTAGGTAATTATTTCACGTTCCAGGGAGGGTGTCAACGTGGTTATAGTAAAATTTCTATTTACTTGTAAAGTAGAGATAGGAAGATGATTATGAATCATGTACAATGTATCTTGTTATAAGAAATTAAGAAATTAATAGTAGTGCTCTCTAAATGAAGCTGACTAGAAGTGAGGGGAAGTATGAGAAGGGGATTGCAGGTTGTACTGATTGCCGCAATTTTATTTGCATTTTATTATTTTGGGTTCGGGGTAGTGGGTCATACAGCGGGGACAATTGTTAGTATATTTTCAACACTTACGGTCATTTCATTATGTTTTATTATTTTTATGGAAAATCGTAACCCATCCACCACATTGGCTTGGATTTTGTTGTTAGCCCTAATTCCGGTGGTTGGCCTTATATTTTACTTCCTATTCGGACAGAACTACTTCAAACGACGTAAGTTTGATAAGAAAATGGTTCGTGACATGGAAGCCTATCAAAGAATAGAGAATGAGGAGCTCCGGATCCATCAAGATCTGTCACAGTTTACATTCAACCAGCAACAGTTAATGAAATTATCGCAGCGTTTAGCACGCACCGCGATTTCATTCTCAACGGAGACGACGATCCTCACCAATGGAGAACAGACCTTCTCCACCTTGTTGAGAGAGCTTGAGCAAGCCAAGCATCATATCCATATGGAATATTACATTTTTCGTGCAGATGATATAGGAACACGAATTCAACAAATACTTATCCACAAGGCTAAATCTGGCATTAAAGTTAGATTTATGTATGATGCCGTAGGTAGCCTTCAATTGTCTAAATCCTTTCTACAAGAGTTGGTAGATTCGGGTGTGCATGTAGTTGCCTTTGGCAATGCGAAGACGATGTTCTTCTCCAGTCGGGTGAATTATCGCAACCATCGCAAGATTGTTGTTATCGATGGGAACGTGGGCTTTATTGGTGGACTGAATGTGGGAGATGAATATTTAAGTCGGAGTACAACTTACGGATTCTGGCGCGATACACATATGTTTGTTAAAGGTGAGGCCGTAAGGACATTACAGATTATCTTCTTACAAGATTGGCTGTATATGACAGGAGAGAAATTTTTAGATCAGGAATACTTATCACCAGCACTGGGTAGCATTGGGGATGGTGCGGTTCAGATGATTGCAAGTGGACCCGATAACGAGCGCCGTGTACTCCGTAATATCTTCTTCTCTATGATTACTTCAGCCAAATCGAGTATATGGCTAGCTACACCCTATTTTATTCCGAATGATGATATCCTAACGGCGCTACGTGTGGCTGCATTATCAGGGATAGATGTCAGGATTCTATTCCCTGCAAAGCCGGACAAGTGGCTTCCATTCTATGCCTCTCATTCGTATTTTCCTTCCTTAATCGAGGCAGGTGTGAAGATATATGAATATGAGAAAGGGTTCCTTCACTCCAAGTTGCTGATCGTGGATGGGGAGATGGCAACCATTGGCACGACCAACATGGACATGCGTAGCTTGAATCTTAATTTTGAAGTCAATGCTCTGTTAGTCCATACACAAAGTGTTCAACAAATGGTGTCAGACTTTAATCGAGATTTGAAATCAGCTACACTGATCGATAGAGAAGAGTTCAAGAACAAGAAAGTATGGGAGCGATTCTTAGAGTCTGCAGCACGCTTAATGTCACCTTTACTTTAGAAAGTAATGCAACTGGAGATAATAAAAAATAGTGCAATTGAAGATAATAAAAAGCATCCGTTAATTTAATCATGACGGATGCTTTTTATTGAAATATAAGAATTTATATGTTGTACATAATAAATGATCCTGATATTTTTACGAGAAACGGATGCCGTCCCTTGAAAGGACGGCGCAGCCGTTTCTTCTCATGTCATTTGCTATTAAAAACAGGGTTAGAATGTCGTTAAACCAAGGATTTTCTGTAATCTAAAGACAACATCTTTTAACCAAGTAGTATCCTCTTGATAAGCATCGAGTGGTAAGGTATACTGCGCATCTTCGTTAGACCAGAGTCGGTCAAAGTAAGCACTTATTTCATGATCTAATGTCGAACCCGCAGGAGCGGATATCCAGAGATCATTTTCTAAATTGTAATCGTCCAAATTGCGAGAGGTGAAGTTGGTCGATCCACCAATGATAACTGAATCGTCTACAGGCTTCGCGATATACAAAAGCTTGGAGTGATATTGTTCTTTCGTTGTGTTGTACCAACGAATATGGATAGCTTCCTTAGATCTAATAGACAATTCGGCAGCTACGGGCCTATTGGGGATACCGATCTTATCCCGTCCGAAGGCGTTCTGGTTAGGATCAAGGATCAGTCGAACATCCACGCCGCGAGCTGCCGCATCCAGTAGTGCATTCAGAACCTTTTCATCTGCTAAATAGAACATTCCCATCCATACAGTGTCCCCTTGGCTTGCCTGCTTGATTTCTTCCAATACATACTTATACACTTTTCCTTCTGTTAAGTACCTTACACCCATAGCATCATTAGATATGGTTTGGTTACTTGGCTTGGAGGTATACTCTGGCAGTTTAATATCACTAGAAAGGTTAGCAGCGGACTGCTCGGTAGCTAGAATATCTTTGATGATATCTCCTTGTACCTCAAAGGCGATATTAGAATGGTAGGCACTTGCATCATGGACATTTCCAGAGGAGACCAGGGCGGTATTCTCACTAATAACGACCTTGCGATGATTGGCTTTTACATTAAGGAGTTCAAGATAAGACCGGAGTGTAAGATTTGGACCATTACTTGCCATAAGATTAGGAAGGTGTCCATTGCCTGATTGTCCGAACCACTGAAAAAAGGTACGCCACACCGATGAATATACGGGTGTAGAGTCTCGTAAAGGATCAACATCCGTCATGATGACTTGAATGCCTGCTGTGCTCATTTCCTCAAGGAGATGATTTGGAGCAGAATCATAATTCGTATTGACTTGATCTGTAATGAAGATGATGTCCATGTCAGGGTATTGTTGTTGCTGAGCAATAAGCTTGTCTGTTAGCATACGGCTAACTTTAGGGTAAGAGTCACCTTCATGGGTGTAATCATTAAAAAGGAATAAATCAATGACGAGAAACTGCTTAGATTCTTCCACAATAGTTAGCATTCTTTTTAAAATTTGTTGTTCATATATTATTTTTCCACTCTCATTAGGATAGGTAAGATCATGCCAGAATTGGATGCTGTTGACTTGGTAGAGTGGGCTTTCATAAGAAGTTCCCTGTGGTAGTGGCTTATAAACGTGGTATAGCATAACGGCGAGCAACCATAGAATAATTAAGCCCAAGATTGTGTATATCCTTAGTTTACGACGTTTCTTCCGTTGAGGATTAATATTGTTATTTCTTGTGATGTGTTTCGTATATGGGGAGTGAAATCCCATGAATGATCATCCTCTCTTATGTACCCTACCCAAGTGTATTAACGTCAGAGTCTGATTTTGAAGCAGGTCGAGGTCAATTATGGTAAGAAATCAGCATAGTCTGGATGTCCGGTCAAAGGATGATGGGTTATTGCTTGTATGTCTGCATCAAACGATGAAATGATCTCTATATCAATGAAGGGTTGATGAACTAGTGACTTGTTGGGGGAGGCATGCCATGGCATGTCTTATGATATAATAGTAGGTATTAGAGGGAGCAGATCTGCTCACAGTCAAAGGAGAACTTGATATGAACGAGAGACAAGCCCCTGAAAGCCAAGATCCATCGCTATCAGGTAATCGTGATCTGAACGGTGTATCTAAAGAATCACTCATGCCTGAAGTGTCTACAGGTGAGCGTAAAATAGAGCATGTCCGCCTTTGTCTAGAAGAAGAGGTCGGTGGTGCAGGGATAACGGCTGGCTTTGAAAAATACCGTTTTCGGCACTGTGCATTACCGGAATTTAATTTCGCTGATATTAGTACGGAGACTAGCTTTCTAGGCCGATCACTCCGTACACCATTATTAATTAGCTCTATGACCGGTGGTAGTAAGGCGACGGGTGCCATTAATGTACGTCTGGCAGAAGCGGCTGAAAGTCGAGGCTGGGCGCTTGGTGTGGGTTCTGTCCGTGCGGCAGTTGAACGTGAAGAGTTGGCCGCTACTTTCTATGTTCGGGATAAGGCGCCGAGTGTGCCTATCATAGCGAATCTAGGTGCGGTGCAGCTGAATTATGGATTTGGACCAGCGGATTGTATGCGTGCTGTCGATATTGCAGGCGCGGACATGCTGGTATTACATTTAAATGGATTGCAGGAAGTATTTCAACCTGAAGGAAATACGAACTTTGGCAGCCTATTGTCACGAATTGCGGAAGTATGCCGTGAGCTTACGATTCCTGTTGGCGTGAAGGAAGTAGGCTGGGGTATTGATGGGGAGACTGCGGCAAGATTATATGACGCAGGAGTTGCATTCATAGACGTGGCGGGTGCCGGGGGCACATCTTGGAGCCAAGTCGAGAAGTTTCGTAGCCGCGATGCGGTACGCCGCGTGGCCGCGGAGGCATTCGCAGGGTGGGGAATTCCCACCGCGGAATGTATTGCTGAGGTGCGGGAGGTTTCTCCGCACGGAGGCTTGATCGGCAGCGGTGGGCTGAACAGCGGCGTGGATGCCGCTAAAGCATTGGCGCTTGGTGCCGATCTAGCGGGGTTTGGCCGCGGCCTACTTGGACCGGCTGTGCAGTCGGAGGAGGCGCTCCATGAACGCCTCGCAATCGTGGAGCTGGAGCTAAGAATAGCGATGTTCGGGATCGGCGTTGCCGATATTTCAGCGCTACGGTCAACGCAGCGATTAGTGCAGGTTTAGCAGAGAGGGGTAGGTTACTCTAATACTCATGATTCCTATATTGCTCAAATTACTCAAGAATGTAGGCGTTTATCACGTCTTGTTGTAGTGTGAGAGATAAGAATGGGTGGTCTAGTTCATTTGCGTGGATAACGGGAGTCGCCTTGGCGTATATTACGAATGAGTGATCTTCACTAATTCACACTCCGGGAGGCATCCATGCATGAGTAGTAAAAACAAAGATATGCTTCCAATATCGAGAGAAACGGTCGAAGTGGAAGGGGTATATGAGAATGAAAGTGGACAAGAGCAGTACTTGCGTAGAGGGGAAGAATTCCCTGCCGATTTGGTGCTCGGAAATACGGAATGGGAAATGACGGAGCTCGCTCTTGAGAACCATTCCGACGGCCAAACGGATAAGCGTCTGATTCCTAAGAAAGATAACGAAAACACATAACGAAATAACGGACGCCCTTCATCACCGGATTTCTATTCCTGCGATGAAGGGCGTTTGTAATTATATAAATTACGCTTCGCATAGAGGATAAGAAAGTAGCCATAGATATAGAGATCCACCCTAATGTATAGGTGACTGTCTTCTAGTCCTTGCTGGGTTATATGTTCTAATATATAATGGGAAAGATCAAGCCATAAATATAGTGAGATCTAAAGATCTAATACCTAAAATGGGAGTTGTCATATAAATGGTTTTAAGAGCGGGAATTGTTGGTTTGCCGAATGTAGGTAAGTCCACGTTGTTTAATGCAATCACACAAGCAGGGGCAGAAGCTGCCAATTATCCTTTCTGTACTATTGATCCGAACGTTGGAGTTGTTGAGGTGCCTGATGAGCGCTTGGATAAGCTTACAGAGTTAGTTGTACCGAAGAAGACTGTGCCTACGGCATTCGAATTCGTTGATATTGCTGGACTCGTACGTGGTGCGAGCAAAGGCGAAGGACTAGGCAATAAATTCCTTGCTCATATTCGTGAAGTGGATGCCATTGTGCATGTGGTTCGATGCTTTGAAGATGAGAATGTGACCCATGTTGACGGGAAAGTGAATCCAGTCAGCGATATCCAGACGATTAATCTAGAGCTTATTCTTGCCGATCTCGAAAGTATCGAGAAGAAGATCGATCGTGCGCGTAAGAATATAAAGAACGGTGAGAAGAAAATTGTACAAGAAGTTGAGGTTCTTGAACGTGTAAAGGAAGCTCTTTACAACGACATGCCTGCACGGAGTGTGGATCTGAGTGAAGATGATCTAGCGATTATTCGCGATCTTCATTTACTTACGCTTAAGCCTGTTCTGTATGCAGCGAATGTGAGTGAAGAGGGTGTAGCCGATGCAGACAACAACCCTTATGTGCAACAAGTGAAGGATTTCGCAGCAGCAGAGAACGCGGCGGTTGTGCCAATCAGTGCTAAGGTAGAATCGGAAATTGCAGAATTGGAAGGCGAAGACAAGGCGATGTTCCTAGAAGAGTTAGGACTGGCGGAGTCAGGTCTTAATCTTCTGATCAAAGCCGCTTATCGTCTATTAGGCTTGTACACTTATTTCACAGCAGGTGTTCAAGAGGTTCGTGCATGGACGATCATCAAAGGAACGAAAGCTCCACAAGCAGCAGGTGTCATTCATACTGATTTCGAACGCGGATTTATTCGTGCTGAAGTGGTGGCGTATGTTGATCTTGTCGCGGCAGGTTCCATGAATGGTGCCAAAGAACGTGGGCAACTGCGCTTAGAAGGTAAGGAGTATTTGGTTAAAGACGGAGATGTTATGCACTTCCGTTTCAACGTATAGCGACTATCCAAGTAACGCGAATGAGCTTGCCACAAGGGAGGCTTATTCGCGTTACTTGCATGGGTGCCCATGCAACACACTGGATCTATTCAACATGCATAAAGTATGATATAATAAAGAGTCATAAAAAATAATAAATGAAGTTTATTTTGATATAGGAGAGGTGACCCCCAATGTTGGACCGATTACAATCCTTGGCGGACCGCTACGAGAAATTGAGCGAAATGCTCTGTGATCCCGATGTTGCTAACGATAATACGCGATTGCGGGAGTATTCTAAAGAACAATCAGACTTACAGCCTGCGTTTGAGGCTTTTACTGAATATAGAACAGTTGTAGAAGAGCTAAACTCAGCAAAGGCAATGCAGGCTGAGAAGCTAGATGACGAGATGCGTGAAATGGTTAAGATGGAAATTGATGAGTTATCAACACGTCACGATGAGCTAGAGAGCCAGATTCGTCTACTGCTTCTTCCTAAAGACCCTAATGATGATAAGAATGTCATTGTGGAAATTCGTGGTGCAGCAGGCGGAGACGAAGCGGCATTGTTTGCTGCTGATCTTTATCGGATGTATACCCGTTATGCTGACTCACAGGGATGGCGAGTAGAGTTAATGGATGTGAATAGTAACGACCTTGGTGGCTTTAAAGAGGTTATTTTCTCCATTAACGGTAACGGTGCCTATAGTAAGATGAAATATGAAAGTGGTGCACACCGTGTGCAGCGCATTCCAACAACTGAATCGGGTGGACGGATTCATACGTCAACTTCAACGGTAGCTGTAATGCCAGAAGCGGAAGAATTTGAGATTGAAATTCATGATAAAGATATTCGTGTGGATACGTTCTGTTCTAGTGGTGCAGGTGGACAATCCGTTAATACGACGAAATCTGCTGTCCGAGTGACTCACATCCCTACGGGTATCGTGGCAACTTGCCAAGATGGTAAGTCGCAGAATAAGAATAAAGATTCAGCTCTTAAAGTACTTCGTACGCGGATCTCAGATATGTCGCGTCTAGAGGAAGAAGCTAAGTACGCAGGTGAGCGTAAAAGCAAAGTAGGTACGGGCGATCGTAGTGAACGTATTCGTACGTATAACTTTCCGCAAGGCCGTGTAACAGATCATCGTATTGGTCTGACTATGCACAGACTAGAACAAGTAATGAATGGTGATATTGCCGATATTATTGCTGCGCTAAGTATTGCTGAGCAGACAGAATTGATGGATAGTGGGGAATAATGTTGTGAACAGAGATCGTTTCAACTTAGCACCCAATCAGAGTATAAGGGAAGCCTTTGTGGAGGCTTCCTCTTTTTTGACGGATTGCGGCGTATTGGAGCCGCAGCGTAATGCCCAGCTACTGTTGGAACATGTGCTGGGTCTAATGGGCACCGCCTATTACATGGCGTTGCCTGAACCTTTCCCCGCGGCTAAAGCTGCCGCGTGGGTGGACGCGGTTACCCGCAAAGCGGCGGGTGAACCGGCGCAGTACATCATCGGCGAGCAGGAGTTCTACGGCCTGCTCTTTAACGTGACCTCGGCCGTGCTGATCCCGCGGCCGGAGACTGAGCTGCTGGTCGAAGCGATCCAGCAGCAAGCTGCCCGGATCTGGCCGGGCAGCACCGCCGTGCCGGCGGGAGCACCTGCGCCGCTGGGCGCGCAGCACTCCGCGGTGGCCGAGCAGCAGCTCGTGGCCGCCGACATTGGCACCGGCAGCGGCGCCATCGCCGTGACGCTGGCGGTGCAGGCACCACGCTGGCACGTGCACGCCAGCGACATCTCGCCGGCGGCGCTGCGCGTAGCCGAGCGTAATGCGGCGCGCCTTGCGGCAGCCGTAACCTTCCACGAAGGCGACTTGCTGGCGCCGTTCGCGGGGATGAGGTTGGACATCGTTGTGTCCAACCCGCCCTATATACCGGCGGCGGATATCGCCGGTCTCCAGCGTGAAGTGCGCGACTTCGAGCCGCGCATGGCGCTAGATGGGGGTGCGGATGGGCTATTGCCTTACCGCATCATGATGGAGCAGTTAACACTGCTCGCAGCACCTCCGCGCTTGATCGGATTTGAGCTAGGTATGGGACAAGCGGGTGATGTTGCCCAATTGTTGCGTGAAGCAGGGCACTGGAATGAGATTGTAATCGTACCTGACTTCGCGGGGATTGAGCGTCATGTACTTGGAGTAAGAATTTAGCATTTACTTTAGGGCGAGTATTCGCCTTTCATTACTTATCAGTTCTCCGATCTGTTACTGTCATTGTCCAATTGAATTTAGTTGGAGTATTCCTATACAATAGAGAGAAGTGCTCTATAAGGCACAAGAGGTGAAATACCTTGGCACAGGAGGGCGGCACATGCTTCAAAAGCTAAAAAGAATAGATTTCGTCGTTTTGTTAGTTCTAATAGCGCTCATGGCGATTAGCATATTGTCTTTATATAGCGTAACTAATGGAAGAGATAGCACCGGTTTAGATGGGCATCATATTAAAATGTTGAAGTATTACGCGGTTTCTTTTGTTGCCTTCATTGCGATGGTCTTGATTGACTATCGACTATTGATCAAATATGCCTGGGTTATTTACTTAGTGGGCTTGGCTTTACTTGGGGTTGTAAGTTTCGTAGGAGAAGCGAAGAACGGAGCAACAGGTTGGTTGGAATTGCCTGGGGTTTCATTACAGCCAGCAGAGCTGTTTAAACTATGCCTAATTATCTTCCTGACCTCCGTTCTTGTGCGGATCAATAAGAATCAGCTCTCCTTTTGGAGAAATGTTGTGCCCGTAGGCATGATTGCTTTCGTTCCGTTTGTTATCGTTATTTTACAGAATGACCTCGGGAATTCATTTAGCTATGTCATTATTCTGATTGGCCTACTCTGGATTGGGAATGTCAAATTCTCACATGCATTAATTGGTCTAGTTATCATGCTCGGAGCCCTCATTGGGGGCATTCAAGGATATATCCATTACCATGATGATATTAAGACAGCGCTAGAGTCTATTAAAAAGGATCACTGGATCGAACGGCTCGATCCTTGGCTTGTTCCTGAGAAGGCAACGGCTAAAGCAAGTTACCATACAGACAATGCCAAGCTTGCTATTGCTTCTGGGGGCATGGTTGGAGAAGGATATATGCAAGGAACTTCTGTTCAAAGTGAACGTGTACCTTATACGTATTCCGATTCCATCTTTGTGCAGATCGCAGAGGAATTTGGCTTCGTAGGAGCTTCTGTGTTGCTGCTGTTATACTTCGTGCTGATTCACCGAATGATTCTGATCTCATTGGAGTGTAAGAATCGAGCAGGGCCCTATCTCATTGTAGGTATCGTGGCTATGATGTTATATCAAATATTTGAGAACATTGGGGCCTTTATCGGGATTATGCCATTAACGGGGATTACCCTTCCCTTTATTAGTTACGGAGGAACTTCGCTACTCATAAACATGGTTAGTATCGGAATCGTTATGAGTGTTCGTGTTCACAGTCAGGAACCGGATGATGATTTAGTCGTTCAGAGTTCCAACTATTCTTCTGCAAGCTCTAAATAATGAATGTACCAGACGTCACTCTATGAAGCTACCTTGGCTAATAGGGTGGCTTTTTGTATTTTAATAGTCATTCATTATTTTAATAGATTAAGAGTTTAACCTCTCTAGAAATGGACATACTAATCCATATGAAGTGATAGAGGGGAGCGGCTTTAGAAATGAGGAACAGAGTCATAGGATCTGATGCACGACGCATCTTAGTAAAGAATACAGCTATTATATTTAGTATATTATTTCTGTTAGTTATGTCTTGGGAAGCGCAACGTACAGATGCATCTGTGGTGGAGGGGCTTATCCCGCAGGAGTCTATTCGATTACGTATTCTAGCCAATTCAGATAGAACCGGAGATCAGATAGTTAAGAAGGAAATTCGTGATGTTATTGTGGAACAGATGAACGGATGGGTGCAGGAGTTGGAAGACCCACAAAGCTTAGACCAAGCACGAGCAGTCATTCAACAACACCTTCTTGAGTTAAATAACTTGGTGGGAAAAGAGCTAGCCGATCGAGGAATACACTATACTTATAATGTTGAGCTCGGAATGGTTGCTTTTCCGACTAAATTATATGGGGGCACCGTATACCCAGCAGGTGACTATGAGGCATTAAGAATTACACTCGGTGAGGGAAAGGGACAGAATTGGTGGTGTGTACTATTCCCGCCATTATGCTTCATTGATGCTGGAACGGGTGATGCCGTAGCTACGGCAGCAGCTTCTACAGTAGAGGCTAAGAGTGAGGGTGGAGATGCAGAAGAAACCTCTGATGTTCCTGAAGTACGCTTTTTCTTATGGGATATGATTCTAGGGTTAATAGAGTGGATTAAGGGATTGTTCGTCTAGATAGATTGAACAATAACTTCTCCTCCAAATTTCTATAGATTCTAAGGAGAATCAAAATAATAGGCTGATCTTTAGTTCATTCTATAACGCTTAGTTACTTTGTTTTTATACAGGTTCATGGTAAAATTCTTGTATCTTAAGTGAAGGTGCTGAAGGTGCTTATTCTCTGCTCAAACGTTCGATGACTTCGTTCATTGTTCAATCGCAGATGGGGGCACTTTTTTCGTTTACAGTTGGCTCAAGGGTGGTAAATATAATTATTAATTTTGAGAAAGCATGTGATATACAATGGGAATGAACATAAATGAGGGTAAATATGATCATAAATATGATGAGAAGAACGAGAGTGATTCTCATACAACTTACTGGAATGTCAAGGCGATGGTTGATCAGAAGAGACGATCGAAGCAAGAAGTCACTCGTGAAGCTGATGACATTCAAGAAGCAGCTCAGTTATTAGCAAAAGGAGGAATTGTAGCCTTTCCAACGGAAACGGTGTATGGACTTGGTGCAGATGCACGGAGTACAACCGCAGTCGAAGCAGTATTTATTGCCAAGGGAAGACCCGCAGATAATCCACTTATTGTACATATAGCCAACCACATGCAATTAGATGAGATTGTGACAGAAGTTCATCCTGTAGCTGCTGCATTGATGGAGGCATTCTGGCCGGGCCCGCTGACCCTAGTATTACCACTGCGCGATGGGGTGTTGTCCCCACGGGTGACTGCAGGATTAGATACCGTGGGTGTACGTATGCCAGATCACCCTGTCGCGCTCCAGCTTATCGCCGAGTCGGGGTGTCCTATTGCGGCACCAAGTGCCAATCGATCTGGGAGACCGAGTCCTACGCTAGCAGATCACGTGATGGAGGACTTAGAGGGGCGAATTGATGGGATTTTGGACGGTGGCCCAACAGGTGTCGGGCTGGAGTCAACGGTTGTACAGGTCCAAACAAATGGTGAAATTGTCGTGCTAAGACCGGGTGGTATTACAACTGAACAATTATCTCAGGTAGAGGGTGTGGTTATCCATTCTGACTTAGCCTTTTCACAATCAGCATCTGAGGAGGATATTGTGCCAACATCAGATGCACTTGAAGGAACAGACTTATTTCAAATATCCAATACAGATCGTGACTCCTCCTTAGCTCCGAGATCGCCGGGTATGAAATATACGCATTATGCACCACGGGGTACGCTTAGTATTGTAAAAGGTAGCTCACCTCAGATTGTCGCGGATTGGGTTATAACTCGGCTTGATGAAGCTGTGAGTTACGGAGAGATTGTAGGAATCATGTTCTTTGATGAACATAAGGGGTTGTATCAAGATCACCCTAATCTTTGTATGGTTTCTATGGGACCCTTGTCATCGTTAGAAGCTGTAGCTCACTCCTTGTACGCGGGGTTACGTCAGCTCGACGAAGCAGGTATCACCTTTATTCTAGCAGAAGCTTGCCCTGAGGTGGGACTAGGGACAGCAGTCATGAACCGTTTGTCGAAGGCTGCTGGAGGCCGTGTAATCTTAGTATAGTCAAATGATTAGGCGGGCCCTCCCTTCAAGAATCCCTGTCATGAATTACTCCTTGTCCGCATAAATTTGTACAAGAAGCTAAGGGACTTGGAGGAATATTTATGTGGGAGACTTCTGCCAGTTTGGGGCAGCTGATTACGATTTTAATTATGGCATTGGCTTTAGGGCTTGATGCATTTTCGCTCAGTGTGGGGATTGGGATGAAGGGCATCCGGTTGCTACATATTTTTAGAATTAGCTTATGGGTGGGTGTTTTTCACGTTATTATGCCATTGCTAGGTATTGTTATAGGTCAATATGTCAGCTTGCTTTTGGGCACGATAGCAGGCTATGTTGCAGGCGGATTATTGATTCTGCTTGGGGGGCATATGGTTGTGAATGCTTTTCATGGTAGTATGACGAAGATCGTAGATTACCGTTCTTGGATTGGGATAAGTATTTTCTCGTTAAGTGTCAGTGTTGACTCATTTTCAGTCGGGGTTTCTCTGGGGATGTTTAATAGCAATGTATTGATAACCGTTCTTGCATTTGGTATGTGTGGTGCCTTAATGTCGGTATTAGGCCTTCTTCTAGGACGAAAAGTGGGTCATAATCTTGGGGAGTATGGAGAAGCTTTAGGAGGCGCTATACTTCTAGCATTTGGACTGTTGTTTATCTTTTGATACAATATAGAAAGAATTGACTCATGGGAGGTGGACAGGGCATGTTACGTATTTTGTTCGTGTGTACAGGCAATACATGTCGTAGTCCGATGGCTGAAGGCATTCTTCGTAAGTTAGCTAAGGAACGAGGTATTGCGCTTGAGGTTGAATCTGCTGGAGTGTCTGCTGTTGAAGGGGTTCCTATATCCCGTCACGCGGAGGCGGTGCTACGTGACCATGATATTAACGATCACATCACCTCGCTCCCGTTAAGGCATGATATTGTAACCTCGGCGGATCTTATTTTAACGTTAACACAGAGCCATAAGCAACATGTCATTCGGAACTTTCCTCAATCGCTGAGTAAGGTTTATACACTCAAGGAATATGCCGAAGATGATGAAGTGGTGCTAAGAGAATTACAAGAGCTAGACAGTCTATATGCTACTTGGGCAGTGAACAAGGCATTAGGTCAAGATTTAGATCGCAAGGAGCGCGAGCGGTTGATTGAGATACAGCAGCGTGTTCCGAGCTTTGATATATCTGATCCTTTTGGGGGATCACGGGAAGATTATGAAGTGACGGCAGCAGAAATTCGGACGGCTATAGATCGTATGTTGGACAAGCTACAACATGAGCGAAGTTCTTAGTCTTGAAATATAAGAAAGACTAAGTTTTCACTAACCTCTTTGCTTATATTTCTACGAGATACAGTTACCATTGCTTTAAGGATGACGAAGTGATTTCTTGTGGATCGAATACATTCCTAAATGTACGTTGCTTTTCAGTTGGGATTGCTTTATTATGAATTTAAATGAAAAACACGGTTCCGATGTAACTGGCGACTATGTGGAGAAACCACGATGGAGCATCGGGATATACGGCCGGTCGCCTGGGCACAAGAGCAATTCTACGAGACACTCGTAGACTGCTCTTTTTTCGTCTTCTAACCCTAGTAATGAGGTATAATGGTACAAGCGAGTAAGAAGCGAATTTGAGGAGGTTTTTCAACAAGATGAAGATTATTTTAGGAACTGACCATGCAGGTGTGGGCTTGAAACAAGACGTTATTGCAGTTATTCAGAAGCTAGGACATGAGGTAATAGACGTGGGGTGTAATTGCTCTGATTCTGTTGATTATCCAGACTATGCTCTTCCAGTATGCGAACAGGTTGTTGCCGGTGCGGCAGATCGAGGGATATTGATCTGTGGTACCGGGATTGGAATGAGTATAGCTGCTAATAAGGTGCCTGGTATTCGTTGCGCTTTAGTCCATGATGTATTTTCTGCTAAGGCTACAAGAGAACATAACGATACGAATGTGCTGGCTATGGGCGAACGCGTCATTGGACCGGGGCTTGCTGAGGAAATCGTCAAGGAATGGCTGAGTACAGAGTTTAGTGGGGGAGAACGCCACATGAATCGAGTAAACAAAGTCAAGGCCATTGAAGAAAAGTATCGGCAAGTCTAGGGGGCCCTTATGAATAACAATCAGGTGCTTTCTCTAAAGGAGCAGGTAGCGCTTGTCCTTCGTGAATTAGTGGAGATGGCTAAGCTTGGGCCAGGTAAGTTACTTGTAGTCGGTACGAGCACGAGTGAAGTGGTAGGCAAACGAATTGGAACATCTGGAGCTTTGGAAGTTGCAAATGATCTACTTGCTGGAATTGAGGACGTTCGTAGTGAATTTGGATTTCATATCACGTATCAGTGTTGTGAGCATTTGAATCGCGCATTAGTGATGGAGCGGTCACTATTAGAGGAACTCCGTCTGACAGAGGTTGCCGCAGTGCCTCATCCGAGAGCAGGAGGATCGATGGCGTCCGCTGCATACCGCTCCATGGAAGATCCTTGTCTTGCAGAATCGGTAGAAGCTCATGCTGGAATCGATATTGGGGAGACGATGATCGGAATGCATCTACTTCGTGTTGCGGTTCCTTTTAGACCAAGCATCCGTTATATAGGAGAAGCACGCGTAAATACAGCCTATACAAGACCGAAGCTGATTGGTGGAGAACGAGCACAATATGTTCTTGAACATTCAGATCAAGAAAAGAATGAGTCTCATCTGTGCGATTAACTTGTATTTACCTTGGAATCGATAGTGTATACTTTCAAACAAAATTTTAGGAGGAATATGAATTATGGACCAATTGCGCAAGAGTGACCCAGCTGTACTGGAAGCTATGGGATTAGAGTTAGCACGTCAACGCAGTAACATTGAGCTGATAGCTTCAGAGAACATTGTAAGTGAAGCGGTAATGGAAGCTATGGGTTCTGTACTGACTAATAAATATGCTGAAGGATATCCTGGCAAAAGATATTATGGTGGTTGTGAGCACGTTGATATCGTTGAGGATATTGCTCGTGACCGTGCCAAAGAATTGTTTGGAGCAGAGCATGTTAACGTACAGCCACACTCCGGTGCACAAGCGAATATGGCTGTTTATCTAGCAGCACTTAAACCTGGAGATACCGTTCTAGGGATGAACTTGGCACATGGTGGACACTTAACTCACGGTAGCCCTGCTAATGCTTCAGGTCTTCTATATAACTTTGTAGCTTATGGTGTTCAAGAAGATACCTTCCTAATTGATTATGCTGAAGTACGTAAGCTTGCGTTCAAACATCGTCCTAAGTTACTAGTGGCGGGTGCTAGTGCTTATCCTCGTACGATTGACTTTGAAGCACTTGCTTCAATCGCCAATGACGTAGGTGCGTTGTTCATGGTAGATATGGCTCATATTGCTGGACTTGTTGCTGCTGGTCTTCACCCTAGCCCAGTGCCACATGCTCATTTTGTAACAACAACTACACACAAAACGCTTCGCGGTCCGCGTGGAGGTATGATCATGTGTAGACAACCATGGGCGCAAGCCATTGATAAAGCCGTATTCCCAGGTATGCAAGGTGGACCTTTGATGCATGTCATTGCTTCCAAAGCAGTAGCCTTTAAGGAAGCACTTGATCCGTCATTTAAGGTATATGCTGAGAATGTAGTTAAGAATGCACAAGTTCTGGCTGAAACACTGATTAGCGAAGGTCTGAACGTCGTTTCTGGAGGTACAGATAATCACCTCATGTTAATCGATACACGTAGTTTGAACATTACGGGTAAAGTAGCAGAGAAAGTGCTTGATTCTATTGGTATCACTGTGAACAAGAACGCAATTCCTTTTGATCCAACAAGTCCTTTTGTTACTAGTGGTATTCGTATTGGTACGCCTGCAGCTACATCACGTGGTATGGACGAGAAGGCGATGGTTGCAATTGGTGAGATTATCGCGCTAACGTTGAAGAACACGGAAGACGAAGTTGTGCTTGCGCAAGCCGCTGCAAGAGTGGCTGAACTAACAGATCAATATCCGCTATATACAGACTTGAAATATTAGAAATTGTTCAAAAATTCATCTATAGGATTAGGATTCAAATGATGAAGTGATGAATATACAGCGAATGAACGGTTTTTTTATTCGCCTGTAACGACCCTCCCGATAGCAGTGAAAGAGACCCATTAACTTTTCTGGGTTCCATACTGTTATGGGGTGGGTTCTTTTGTTAATATTTACATAGTAATTCCTCATTGGCAGAGTCTGATCTTAACAGTTAGGGTTGAGTTAATCTTATTCAAGGTGATTAGCTCGTACCTTCTTAACGTAGTTATTCGTATTCTTTGTTCACAGACTTGAAATAAACATGTCCTACGTAGGTGCAAATTCTTTTGCGGGAATGATATAATAGACAGGGTTTGCAGATACTACAAAGAAGGCATAAGAATTGTATGCTCATAGAGACATACATCTACGGAGGGGCTATTATGGGAAAATTGGTGATTTGTGATCATCCTTTAATTCAACACAAGTTAACTTTTATACGAGATGTGGATACGAACACGAAAGACTTTAGAGAACTTGTTGATGAAGTAGCGACATTGATGGCATATGAGATTACAAGAGAAATTCAATTGGAGTCCGTTACAGTTCAGACTCCTGTTGCAGAAACAGAAGGTCATGTTATTTCAGGTCGTATGCTGGGGTTAATTCCAATCTTACGTGCTGGACTTGGAATGCTGGATGGGATGTTGAAGCTTATTCCTGCTGCGAAGGTTGGACATGTAGGATTGTTCCGTGATCCAGAAACGTTGCAGCCCGTGGAATATTATACGAAGCTTCCAACAGACGTTACGGAGCGTCAATTGATCGTGATTGATCCGATGTTGGCAACAGGGGGTTCAGCTATTGCGGCTATTGATGTGCTAAAGAAACGTGGATGCACTCAGATCAAGATGATGAATCTAATCGCTGCTCCAGAAGGAGTCAAAGCGGTGCAAGATGCACATCCAGATGTTGATATTTATGTTGCTGCCCTTGATGAAAGATTAGATGAACACGGATATATTATCCCTGGATTAGGGGATGCAGGAGACCGTCTATACGGAACCAAGTAAGGAGTGATAATGAGCATGTCAAAAATTAAAGTAATGACGATTTTCGGGGTTCGCCCAGAAGCAATCAAGATGGCACCGCTTATTCTGGAACTACAGAAGCATCCAGAGCATATTGAATCGATTGTTTGCGTTACGGCGCAGCACCGTCAACTGCTCGACCAAGTGCTTGATGTATTCGGAATCCATCCGGATTATGACTTAGATGTAATGAAGGAATCTCAGTCGTTAAATGAAATATCTATTCGTGTATTAGAAGGTTTAGAACCGGTTCTACGTGAGGTGAAGCCTGATATTGTATTGGTACACGGGGATACATTAACGACATTTTTGGCAAGCTATGCTTCAATGATGCAGCAGATCAAAGTGGGTCATGTGGAAGCTGGACTTCGAACATGGAATAAGTTATCTCCATTCCCAGAAGAAATGAACCGTCAATTGACGGGTATTCTTGCTGATCTTCATTTTGCCCCTACGGATTGGTCTGCGGGGAATTTGAAGAAGGAGAATAAATCAGAGTCAAGTATATATATCACAGGCAATACCGTGACAGATGTGTTTCAATATACTGTACAGCAAGATTACCGTCATCCTGTGTTAGATTGGGCAGCAGGCAAAAAACTTATTCTGATGACGGCGCATCGCAGGGAGTCTCAAGGCGAACCGCACCGTCATATTTTCCGTGCTATTAAACGGATTGCCGACGAATTTGAGGATATAGCGATTGTGTACCCTGTTCATCCAAGTCCCGCTGTGAAAGAACCAGCGTATGAGATATTAGGGAATCATCCTCGAATTAAACTGATCGATCCACTGGATGTTGTGGACTTGCATAACTTTTATCCGCATACCCATCTAATTCTAACGGACTCTGGTGGCTTGCAAGAAGAGGCGCCATCCTTCGGTGTTCCGGTACTTGTACTTCGTGATACGACGGAACGTCCTGAGGGAATCGAGGCAGGAACACTTGAATTAGTGGGTACTGATGAAGAGAAGGTGTATGAACGGACCAAGAATCTTTTGAGTAATCAGGAAGCCTATGACATCATGAGCAGGGCCGCCAACCCATACGGTGATGGACGTGCGTCAGAAAGAATTGTCAATGCGATTCTTCACTATTTCGGAGTTAATGATGAGCGTCCTGAAGAATTTCACAGAATGTTCACAAAGTTGCAAAACGTAGAATAGCCCAAATGGGTGCCCAAAGTTAACAGTGTACAGTTGAACTGTACGGTTTATATGGTTAATAGAGGTGTTTAGACAGTCGGATTCTACTATTTCTAGTCATGAGATTTTAGGGTTCACTTGATTGACAAACTCTTGTAACATTAAGTAAAATTAGTTGGGATTGTATGCGCATGAACGAACCGGATTATAAAAATAACCTTTGGCAGACAGCGTTACATTTGGGTGCCGCTGGAGGTCTGCTATCGACCTATATTCTCATCGGTTTTTTTGGAGGAAAATGGCTTAAAGGTCTTTATAATGGACCTAGTTATTGGCTGGCTATCGGAACCATTTCCGGGCTGGTAGTAGGAGCAGTTCATGTTGTCATATTGATCAAAAACTTTTTGGGGGAACAAGATGGGTGATATAGCTTCCATTCTGAAGGGTGTCACCAGATTGTCATTGGTTATCATGGCAGGGTTAGTAATGGGGTGGGCCCTTCATCCGGAATCCAGAATTTATACCCTCGGTATGGCTGTAGGAATGGTGGCAGGGTTGGTAAATACTAGCTATCTTTCTATGAGAATCCGGAAAGTAATACACGCCGTTACAACCCAAGAATCGAGGGCGTTCAGTCTAGGGTTCTTATCTCGAATTTGTTTCTCTATTCTAGCTGTGATGTTCTCCGTGAAATATGAACATTTTTCACTTGAACTAACCATTGCTGGACTCTTCTTACCGCAGCTTTTGACCATTCCTGTAGGTATATATTTGAGTGTGAAAAAGAAAATTTAATAGATTAAGCGAAAGGAGGGAATACATTTCAATGCACGATATACCCATTATTAATGTAGGGGGACTGAACCTCGATCTCTCTGCAATCATTATGCTCTTGGTGACTGTGACGATCGTTTTTGTACTCGTTAAGCTTTGCGTTAGGAATCTTTCTGTTGAGAACCCTTCCAAACTCCAGAATTTCATGGAGTGGGTTGTGGAGTTTGTTCAGAATCTGATTAACAGTACCATGGATTCGAAGAAGGGGAGACCCTATCTTTCATTGGGATTGACGTTAATTCTGTTCATTCTGGTAGCCAATTTATTGGGACTACCCTTTGCGATCATCACAGAAGCTGACGGCCCGAAGGAAATCTTCGGATATGTGATTGAGGCTACCCGCAATTTGGGACCTGGAGAACATGCTGAACTCCTATGGTGGAAGTCACCCACTGCAGATATCAATATTACGGCTGGGCTTGCAATAGTGGTCTTTATTCTAATGAATTATTTGGGATTAAAATTGAATCGGAAACATTATTTGAAGCATTTTATACTACCATTTCCGATTTTCCTTCCATTGAACATTATCGAGAATTTATCCAAGCCCTTTGCATTAGCACTACGTTTATTTGCAAATATTTTTGCGGGCGAGGTACTCATTACAGTTATTCTTAAGCTGAGTTGGGCATCCATCCCGTTCATGGCAGCATGGCAGGGATTCAGTGTATTTATAGGAGCGCTCCAAGCTTTCATATTCACAATTTTGACGATGGTATACATTGCCCAAATGACAACGCATGAAGAACATTAATTAACTTCAATGAAATAATTTAGATTCTTAGATTAATTTCACAGAAGATATTATATTTAACAAATAATAAGAAGATTTGAAGGAGGATATTCATAATGGAATTTTTAGCAGCAGCTATTGCAGTAGGTTTAGGAGCACTTGGTGCAGGTTTAGGTAACGGTATGATTGTAAGTAAAACGGTGGAGTCCATTGCACGTCAACCAGAGGCTACTGGCGCATTGCAAACAACAATGTTCATCGGTGTTGGTATCGTCGAAGTTGTGCCATTGGCTGCAACAGTTATTGCCTTCCTAATCATGTTTACTTAAATAAAATGTCTAACGGTTTGGCGGGGAGGGCCGATTGTCATCCGCGCCTTCCTTTTGTTTAGAATTGCACTTCGCGTTAACGGAAAGGAGTGACTTCAGTGAGTATTATTTGGGAAGATATGATATGGACCATTGCGGCATTTTTACTTCTTTATTGGTTATTAAATAAATTTGCTTTCGGTAAGTTATTTGATGTCATGGAGAAGCGACGCATGTTAGTTCTGAATCAATTAGAAGATGCTAAACAAACGCGGGAACAAGCAACCCAATATGTTGCAGATCAGAAGATTGCGTTGGATGAAGCTCGTAAAGAAGCATACGATATTATTGAACGCTCTAAACAGACAAGCAGTAAGCAAGCTGAACAGATTATTGAGGAAGCTAGTAATGCTGTAGTACGCCTTAAATCTGAGGCTGTCCGTGATATTGAGAGTGAGAAGAATAAGGCTGTTGAAGCATTGAGAAGTGAAATTGGTACTGTTTCTGTGAAAATTGCATCCAAATTGCTTGATAAAGAAGTTAAAATGGACAATACACAAGAGCACCTCGTGGATCAATACCTCAAAGAGGTAGGAGGAAGATCATGAGTCGAGATACGGTAGTCGCCAAACGGTATGCGAAAGCACTGTTTGATGTGGCATCACAGGAGCAAAGAACCGTTGAAGTAGAACAGGACTTGAAAAGTATCGTGGAAGCTATTCAATCGAATCCAGATATTGAAGCGTTCTTGTCTACACCAAACATTTCCGAAGTCGATAAATTGAATGCGCTCAGTAGGGCTCTTCAAGGTAAGATATCTCAGACTGTGATCAATACCGTGGAATTGCTTGTGAAACGGCGGAGAACGAATATATTCCCCGACCTTCTAGACAGCTACGTCAAATTCGAAGGTGAAAGCCTTGGACGAGCGGATGCAGTCGTATATTCCACTTATCAACTTGATGAACGGGAAAAAGAAACCGTGGCAGCTGAGTTCGGTCAAATTGTGCACAAAAGTATTCGTGTGACCAATGTTATCGACCCTAGTCTGCTCGGAGGATTGAAGGTTGTCATTGGTGATACTTTGTATGACGGCAGTTTGTCTGGCAAGCTTGCGCGTCTGGAACAATCTTTTGCAGGGCAAGCATAGTAGATAGGGGTGAAAATATTGAGTATCAGACCTGAAGAAATTAGTACACTGATTAAAAGTCAAATTGAACAATATAAATCTGATATTGAAGTGGCAGAAGTTGGAACTGTCATTCAAGTTAGTGATGGTATCGCACGTGTGTACGGGCTTGAGAATGCAATGTCCGGGGAACTATTGGAATTTTCCAACGGAGTAGTTGGATTGGTGCTCAACTTGGAAGAAAGTAATGTGGGTGTCGTTATTCTTGGACCTTACACCGACATTAAAGAAGGCGACCAAGTGAAGCGTACAGGTCAAATCATGCAAGTACCTGTAGGTGAAGCTTTACTTGGACGAGTAGTTAACGGACTTGGTGAGCCTATCGATGGTAAAGGACCGATTGCTGCAACCGAATACCGCCCAGTAGAGAGCAATGCACCAGGCGTTATCGATCGTAAATCGGTTCATGAACCGATGCAAACGGGAATTAAAGCCATAGATGCGATGGTTCCTATTGGTCGCGGTCAACGCGAACTTATCATTGGTGACCGTCAAACAGGTAAAACAGCGATTGCAATTGACACCATTATTAACCAAAAGGGTAATGGCGTTAAATGTATCTATGTTGCGATTGGTCAAAAACAATCAACCGTTGCACAAGTCGTTGAGACTCTTCGTCGTCATGGCGCTTTAGAGTACACGATTGTTGTAACAGCATCTGCATCTGATCCATCACCACTACTCTATATCGCACCGTATGCGGGTTGCGCTATGGGTGAATATTTCATGTACAAAGGCGAACATGCACTCATTATTTATGATGACTTGACTAAACAGGCATCTGCTTATCGTGAACTTTCCTTGCTACTTCGTCGCCCACCAGGTCGGGAAGCATATCCAGGGGACGTATTCTATCTTCATTCCCGTTTGTTAGAACGCGCAGCGAAGCTTAGTGATGCAATGGGTGGAGGTTCATTAACGGCACTTCCATTCATCGAAACACAAGCATCGGACGTTGCTGCCTATATTCCTACGAACGTTATTTCCATCACCGATGGTCAAATATTCCTGGAGTCTGAACTATTCTATTCAGGTCAACGCCCAGCTATTAACGTCGGTGTATCCGTATCGCGTGTAGGGGGTTCAGCACAAATTAAGGCAATGAAGAAGGTTGCCGGTGGTCTGAAACTCGACCTTGCGCAATACCGTGAGCTTCAAGCGTTCTCCCAATTCGGTTCGGATCTAGATAAATCGACATTGGCACGTTTGAATCGTGGTGCAAGATTAATGGAAATTCTGAAACAAGGCGTAAACCAACCGCTTCAAGTTGAATATCAAGTCATCAGCTTGTATGCAGCAGTTAAAGGTCATTTGGATGATATTCCAGTATCCGAAATTCGTCGTTTCGAGAAGGAATATTTAACTTTCGTTGAGAGCAATCACCCTGAAATTCTTCAATCCATTCGTGATACGAAGGATCTAACAGCAGACAATGAAACTGCAATTAAAGAAGCTATTGCGAAATTCAAAAAAGGCTTTGCTGTTTCGGTTTAAGTCCTAACTATAGACCGAGCCTTAGGGCTCGGTATCATTCTTTTTGAAAGAATGCTTACGATACTAGTTTTGACTTCGTCAAAACTTAAGTAGGTGCTTACGATGTAAGTTTTGACTTCGTCAAAACTTAAGTTAATGCTTTCGATGCTAGTTTTGACTTCGTCAAAACTTTGAGGTGGTGAAAACATGGCAAGAGGATTACGTGATATTAAACGTCAAATTAAGAGTGTACAGAGTACGAAACAAATCACCAAGGCGATGGAAATGGTAGCCGCTTCGAAGCTAAGAAGAGCTCAGGAGAAGGTCCAAGCAGCTCGCCCATACTCTGACAAGCTTAAAGAAGTTGTGAATAGTATTGCTGCGGCATCCGATGATATTTCACATCCAATGTTTGAACACCGTCCTGTTAAAAAGACAGGGTATCTGGTTATAACTTCGGATCGTGGTCTTGCGGGTGGATATAATGCCAACATCTTGAAAAAAGTAATGGGTACAATTGCTGAACGTCACCAATCCAAAGACGAATACGTGTTGTTCGTTATTGGTCGTAAAGGAAGAGATTACTTCCGTCGTAGAGAGATGCCTATCGGTAAAGACCTCACGGATCTATCGGATTCGCCTTCATTTGCTGACATTAAGTCAATTGCGTATACAGCGGTTCGTCAATTCGAGGATGGTCATATTGATGAGTTATTCATTTGTTATAACCGTTTCATAAATGCTTTGACACAAATTCCTGAATCAGAACAATTGTTGCCAATGCAGACTTTAGAAACGAACAAAGTTGAAGCTAATTATGAGTATGAGCCGTCTGCGGCTGCTGTTCTTTCGTTGCTTCTTCCGAAATATGCTGAAACACTGATTTTTACCGCCCTACTAGATGGTAAAGCTAGTGAACTTGGTTCGAAGATGACGGCGATGGGTAGTGCTACCAAGAACGCAACGAAGATGATCGGCGAATTGCAGCTTACTTATAACCGTGCGCGCCAAGCAGCGATTACTCAAGAAATATCCGAGATTGTGGCAGGAGCGAATGCGCAATCTTAAGATCTACGCTATAGCAGATTTGTAGGAGGGAAACAAAAGATGAACAAAGGACGCGTTGTCAGCATTATGGGTGCGGTTGTCGACATCGAATTTGAACGAGGTCAACTTCCGGAAATCTTCAATGCGATTAAAATTGAAACTGTCCTACCAAATGGTAGACAGATCAATCTGACTTTAGAAGCTTCAAATCACTTAGGGGATAATAGAGTACGTTGTATTGCTATGTCCAGTACAGATGGATTGGTTCGGGGTATGGATGCAGTTGATCAAGGTTCACCGATCTCTGTACCCGTAGGTCCTGCTACATTAGGACGGGTTTTTAATGTACTTGGAGAGCCGATTGACCAAGCAGGAGAAGTGGTATCTGAAATTAAGAATCCAATTCACCGCCAAGCTCCTAAATATGATGAACTGTCAACTCAATCTGAAATGCTTGAAACAGGCATCAAAGTTATCGACCTTCTAGCTCCATATCAAAAAGGTGGTAAAATTGGCCTTTTTGGTGGTGCAGGTGTTGGTAAAACGGTAGCCATTCAAGAACTAATCAACAATATTGCGCAGGAGCATGGTGGTATCTCCGTGTTTGCGGGTGTTGGTGAACGTACACGTGAAGGTAATGACTTGTATCATGAAATGACAGATTCAGGTGTTATTAAGAAGACTGCAATGGTATTTGGTCAAATGAATGAGCCTCCAGGTGCACGTCTACGTGTTGCCTTAACAGGTTTGACGATGGCAGAATATTTCCGCGATCAAGAAGGTAAAGACGTTCTTCTCTTTATCGACAACATCTTCCGTTTTACACAAGCGGGTTCCGAAGTATCCGCATTGCTCGGCCGTATGCCGTCAGCTGTAGGTTACCAACCAACACTGGCAACAGAAATGGGTCAATTACAAGAGCGTATTACTTCTACCAAAAAAGGTTCAGTAACGTCAATTCAAGCGATCTATGTTCCTGCGGATGACTATACGGATCCAGCACCAGCAACAACATTTGCTCACTTAGATGCAACGACAAACTTGGAACGTAAAATCTCCGAAATGGGTATTTACCCTGCCGTAGATCCACTTGCATCAAGCTCCCGCATTCTTACACCGGAAGTTGTTGGTGAAGAACACTACAACGTAGCTCAAGGTGTGAAACAAATCTTGGCGCGTTATAACGAACTTCAAGATATTATTGCGATCCTCGGTATGGACGAGATTAGTGAAGACGATAAATTAACGGTGGGTCGTGCACGTAGAATTCAACGTTTCTTGTCACAACCTTTCCACGTTGCTGAGCAATTCAATGGATTCCCGGGTAAATACGTGCCTGTTAAGGATACAGTACGTAGTTTCAAGGAAATTCTTGAAGGCAAGCACGACAATCTTCCTGAAGCAGCTTTCCTCTTTGTAGGAGCGATTGAAGAAGCAGTTGAAAAAGCGAAGACAATGGAATGAGTCTGAATTAGCCTAGCTGTTCTTTGTTGAATAGCTAGGCCAATGCTTACGAAGTGGCTATTCTTAGAATAGCTAAGCTAATGCTTACGAAGAAGGCTATTTTTCAAATAGCTAAGCCAATGCTTACGAAGAAAGCTATTTTTCAAATAGCTAAGCCAATGCTTACGAAGAAAGCTATTTTTCAAATAGCTTTTAGGAGGGGAAGATATGAGTACCATTTTACTTGAAATTGTGACGCCAGATCATATAGCCTATTCTGGTCAGGTTGAAGGCCTGGTCGTTCGTGGTGTTGAAGGCGCACTTGGTATTTTACCGGGCCATATTCCCTTTGTAACTCCATTACAGGTAGCGCCTATTATTGTTCAATTGGGTAAGGAACAGCACCTCTCAATTGCAATAAGCGGTGGCTTCGTGGAAGTGCGCAAAGATAAAGTGGTTGTGTTGGCTGAGAGTGCTGAACTATCAGAAGAAATCGATGTGGAACGTGCTCGTGCTGCTCAAGAACGTGCTGAACGTCGTTTGGCTGCTCGGAGTACGCAAGATCATATTGATTTCCAACGTGCGGAACTTGCTCTGAAGAGAGCAATGAACCGGATCGATGTATCTGGTCAGAATAAATAATTCTATTTTTAAAAAAACGACCAAACTGGGTTTCCAGTTTGGTCGTTTTTTTATATATGAAAGCACTTAACCTAGGATAGGCGCATAATCTATTGTTAATGCTAACTCTAAGAGGAGTTTGCCGGAATTCACATACGCAACTATCCACTATTTTGCAGAAAACTGATCCTTAGCTGGATTATTTAGCCTCTGCCAAGTATGATATAAGGGTCGCATTGTGTTATTACGAAAATATAGAAAGGGTATGAGAATAGAATTATGGACCTAAGCGGAGCAAATAACGTATCTGGAGTTGTTGGCGTCAGCGGCCTGGTCTCAATCGTAGTGTCACTCTTATGTATTGCGCTGGCATGGTGGGCTCTGCAAAATTTGAAGCTTGATTTATTCATTCGTCATCCAAAGGGTGCACAGGGTAGGCTTCTACAATTGTTTATAGCCATTGTTCTAGGGCATTTTGTATCTAGCTTTATACTGGAATACATGACATGGAGTCAAATGATACGTTACATGTTTTAAGTGTACTGTGTTGGGTTATATGTTACATAGACTGTTTTTGTATTTCTGAGGTCTATGCCATACATATGAACTGTTTTGTCGAATAATAACAATTCATTATGTCAACAATGTGGAATAAGTAAGGTTCTAATAACCTAGATAAATCCATTAAATGATGATATTAGTGGTAATCAATTATAATCTGTAACTCTAAAAAACGCTTGTACACTTGAAATGATCAGTGTTATGATGGCATTTGGGAATAAAAAGTGATTTTTAAAAGTTATCTGAAATAGAAAAATTAGGACGCGGAGGGAATCATTGATGAGCAAATTTATCGTCCGCGGTGGCAATAGATTGACCGGAAGTGTCAAAGTCAGCGGAGCAAAAAACTCAGTTCTTCCGATCATCGCTGCCTCTTTACTGGGGGAAGAAGGGCAAAGTATTATTTATGACGCTCCTCCTCTTGACGATGTGATGACAATTAGTAAAGTACTGGAGTCATTTGGTGTAAGTATTAAATACGATAACGAAGTTATGCATGTAAATGCAGAAACAATAACAAGTTGTGAGGCACCCTATGAGCTGGTTCGCAAAATGCGTGCTTCTTTTCTTGTAATGGGTCCACTATTGACACGTATGGGTTATACCCGAATTTCATTGCCGGGTGGATGTGCAATTGGTACACGACCGATTGATCAGCATCTAAAAGGGTTTGAAGCACTTGGAGCTGAGATTAGTCTAGGACAAGGATTCATTGAAGCGAAAAGTAATGGCAGACTACGGGGCGCCAAGATTTATTTGGACGTTGCAAGCGTAGGGGCTACTGAGAATATTATGATGGCAGCTACTTTAGCTGAAGGTACTACGGTTATTGAGAATGCAGCTAAGGAGCCGGAAATTGTCGATTTAGCTAATTATTTGAATGGGATGGGTGCCAAAGTTCGCGGTGCCGGAACTGGTGTTATCCGAATCGAAGGCGTCGACAAAATGCACGGGGTAAGTCACACCGTTATTCCTGACCGAGTGGAGGCAGGGACATACATGGTTGCTGCTGCCATTACGGGTGGGGATGTGTATGTGGAAGGTGCGATTGCAGACCATCTAGGTCCAGTTATATCCAAGATGCAAGAAATGGGTATAACGATCGAGCCAGATGAGAACGGTGTGCGTGTTATTGCGAAACAACCGCTACGTTCTGTAGATATTAAGACATTGCCGTATCCGGGATTTCCGACGGATATGCAGTCTCAAATGATGTCTCTTCTACTTGTATCTGAAGGTACGAGCGTTGTTACGGAGACTGTATTCGAGAATCGCTTCATGCATGTGGATGAATTTCAACACATGAATGCAGAGATTAAAGTCGAAGGACGCACAGCAATCATCACTGGTGGTGCAAGTTTAAATGGCGCTAAAGTAATGGCTACAGATTTACGAGCAGGTGCAGCGTTAATCTTGTTAGGACTAGTTGCCAATGGAACAACCGAAGTTGAGGGTGTGCATCATATTGATCGCGGATATGTCCATTTGGCTGAGAAGTTGTCTGCACTTGGTGCGGATATTTGGCGAATTTCTGTTGATGAAAAAGTTACTGTCGAACAGCCTTCTCTTAGTGGGTTAGTGAAAGAAGATATTAAGCATTTCTCAGCACAGCCTACCTGGGTATAATAATCGTTAAGAGTCATTAAGTGCGCTTTAATTGTGGAAGATTAGGTCCTATGGACCTGATCTTTTTTTTGAATATTAGGATATTAATTTTGATACATATTTTTATCAATAAGCCAATAGGTCCTTCGGGGATAGCATTGGTTTATTCTTGTTGTATCAGAACTCAGTAACTTCTATCCCCTCTTCTATTTCTCATTTCAGTGAATCTCTTTCTCTCTTAAAAGGTTCTATCAGCTCTTTCAAACTCATATTTATAAGATAGGAATGAAAGAAATCATAGTAGATAGAAGACACTAGGAGATGAGGGTTGCTGAAAAATGAAAGATCCATATAAACAAATCAATGTGATTATTGAACCCATGGGTACATTTGAGGAATCTAATAACCTGCGTGAGGGCTTCCCGCGCGCATATGTACGACAGCACCTTTTGCTAGTCCCGCGTAAGGACATAGGTGAGTCAACAGCGTTGCCTTTTCCGTGTACGGGCGAGATAGGAACCGATGAGGCATCACAACCTTCAACTCCACGTACGCGTCGGGCTAAGTTAGGAACAACGAAGTCAACACCACCAATAACTCCGCGTACAGCTAAGTTAGGCACAACGAAGTCAGCGTCACTACCAATAACTCCGCGTACAGCTGAGTTATTCTTATTATCGCGGGAACATGCTACCGTTGGCGAACTGCCGCAGCTACGCCGGGTGCGAGCGGCCAAACGGCCCGCACCCGGAGCTAGATTGCGCGCGAGCCGCCAAGTCGCCCGCCTTCGCCTACGGCGCTGGGGCGCAGCAGCTAAGCGCCAGCGCCCCAATAGCAGCGCCAAGTGGCGCTTACACCCCGCCGTACTTGCGGCGGGGGCTCTGCTTGCGCTAGCGCTGCTGCTGCCCGTGCTGGTGGTGATGATTCCCCACCAGCCCAACCCACCGGCGCCTGAGATCGCGGCGCCGGGCGTTCAGCACCCTTCCGCACCTGTGGAAGCGGAAGAGCCTAATGTGTCCGTCTATTTAACCAAGACGGGACAGATAGAGACGCTACCGCTTGAAGAGTATGTAACAGGTGTCATCGCTGCGGAGATGCCTGCAGATTTCGAATTCGAAGCACTCAAGGCGCAAGCGATTGCAGCAAGGACTTTTATCGTTCGTCGTTTAATGTCGAATGATAAGAGTGGAGTGCCTGCAACAGGTGAAGGTGCCATTGTAACGGATACCGTTAATCATCAAGCCTATATTTCTAAGGATACCTTAGAGACGGAATGGAAACAGAAGGGGAAAGAAGCACAGTTAGAGAAGTTAATACGTGCTACGCAGGCTAGTCGAAATACGGTGATGACGTATCAAGGTAAGCCGATTACCGCTTCATTCTTTTCCACAAGCAATGGGTATACTGAGAATTCAGAAGAATATTGGACAGAAGCTATTCCTTATTTACGGAGTGTATCCAGTCCATGGGATTCTAAGATTGCCCCTCACTATAAAGATACGGTAACCATTAGTCAGAAGGAGTTTTCGAATAAATTAGGGTTATCGAATAGTGCCATTTCTGCGCTAGCAATGGGGAAGTCATCTAAAGACTCTCTTATTCACATTATTTCAACGACAACAGGGCACCGGATTAAGGAGTTGAACATTGATGGCATTACTTTTAGTGGACGAGAGGTAAGAGAGAAATTGGGTTTACGTTCTAGTCAATTCACTTGGACTCTATCAGGTAACGATATTGAGATCACGACGTACGGATATGGGCATGGTGTGGGTATGAGTCAGTGGGGGGCTAATGGAATGGCTCAAGAGGGGTATACGGCAACTCAAATTCTCAAACACTACTATACAAGCATTCAGTTTCAACAAGTTACGAATCTATTGCCCGCAAAAAAAATAAATTGAAAGATACGTATAAACGAATCTCACTTGGTAAACAATGGTTACTGAGGTGATAGCATATGAATGAAAAAAACAAGAATCAACCCCAAGGAGATACTCCTAAATATCAAGGAGGAACGGCACCTAAGCCCTCTTCATGGAAAAGTCTGTTGTCCAAACGGTGGGTATACCCGGCAGTCTACATGGCCGCAGCAGCAATCATACTAACCTTAGTGTGGGTCTATCAGGATACCAGCCAGAAATCACTTACCCAAGACCCCACTAATGTGTCGGACAATGTCAGCCTAACTACTAAGATTGGTGCAGATCTTGACCAAGCCGCTGTTGAAGTTATTGCTAAGTCGGAGAACATTGCATGGCCTGTAGCTGTGGCTACAGAAGTGAATATTGTGAAGCCTTTCTATGATCCGAAAGGAACAGCAGAGAATCATCAAGAAGCAATGGTTCAATACAACGATACCTTTGAGCCGAATATCGGTGTCGATCTGGCCCGTGCAGACGATAAGACATTCGAAGTTAAAGCAGCGTTCAGCGGTAAAGTTACTCGTGTTGAAGCACCAACCATTCTTGGTACAGTGGTAGAAGTGACACATCCGAATAACATGAGAACGGTATACCAAAGTTTAACTGATGCCAAAGTTAAGCTTGGCGATGAAGTCAAGCAAGGGGACACCTTGGCTATGGCAGGTCGCAGTGAAATTGAGAAGGATCTTGGAAACCACTTGCACTTTGAAGTGTACGACAATGGTAACCTGGTAAATCCGGCAGAAATTTTTCCAAGTAAATAAATACGGTAGCAATAGGCTATAAGTTAGGTTACTGAGGATGAGAAAGACAGGGAATTTCCTGTCTTTTTTGTGCTTTTAAGAGCTATTTTCAACATCATAAAATCCCTCAAAGGTAACATGTACACAAAAAAAATGGGTCTGACTAAGCTTGTCACACCGTGAAACCGCGAATATATAAGCACGCTCCTCATATAATGTACCAAACTATCCACAAGTAGGGAGGCGGGAGCGTGCACGATTACATCAAAGAACGTACCATTAAGATTGGACGTTGTATCGTGGAGACAAGGAACACGGTCCGGACCATAGCCAAAGAATTTGGCGTGTCGAAGAGCACAGTGCATAAAGATTTGACCGAACGTCTGCCTGAAATTAATCCTGAATTGGCTGATCAAGTGAAGAACATTCTCGAATATCACAAATCGATTCGCCATCTTAGGGGAGGCGAGGCAACCAAAATTAAGTATAAAAAAACGAACAATAAAAAAAGAGAGGCAGTAGGCGTGGTGAAGGGTTAACTTTTGTAGACTTGGCCAAGGAAATCAAGTTGAATGAACCCCCTAAATATGATATGTTAAAAGATGGTATGAGGTCGATTTGTGTAACTTGAAATATTCGAAAATGAAATGATTGTGTAGATTCTTGTCGAATGTAGTTAAGTAACACCGAATGACTATTCAGAACCATACAAAAATAACATTTGGGGGCTCTTTTCATGATGCTTAGCAAGGATATTGGAATTGATCTCGGCACGGCCAATGTGCTCATTTACGTCAAGGGGAAGGGAGTGGTGTTAAACGAACCTTCTGTTGTGACCATTGAAAGAGACACCAAAAAAGTTCTTGCTGTAGGAGAAGATGCACGTCGAATGATCGGACGTACACCAGGCAACATTATGGCTATTCGTCCTTTACGTGATGGAGTTATTGCTGATTTTGAAATTGCAGAAATGATGCTTAGGCACTTTATCGACCGCGTGGGGGCACGTAGCTGGCATAGCCGCCCACGCATCCTGATCTGTGCACCAACGAATATTACATCGGTAGAGCAGAAGTCAATTCGGGAAGCCGCAGAACGCAGTGGCGCCAAAGAAGTATTTCTAGAAGAAGAACCTAAAGCCGCAGCGATTGGTGCGGGGATGAATATATATGAGCCGAGTGGTAACATGGTTATCGATATCGGCGGCGGAACGACAGATGTAGCTGTTCTTTCTATGGGGGACGTCGTTACCGCCTCTTCTATTAAGGTTGCAGGGGACCAATTCGACGAAGCCATTACGAAATACATTAAAGCTAAATATAAATTATTGATCGGTGAACGTACGGCCGAAGATATCAAAATAGCGATCGGAACAGTGCGACCTAGTGGTCGTCAAGCAGAAATGGACATCCGTGGACGAGATATGGTGTCAGGACTGCCGTTAACACTAACAATTACTTCAGTAGAAGTTCAGGAGGCACTGTGGGACTCGGTAGCCTCTATCGTACTAGCCGCTAAATCGGTATTGGAACGTACTCCACCAGAGCTATCTGCTGATATTATTGATCGTGGTGTTATTCTGACAGGTGGTGGAGCATTACTGAATGGACTGGACGAGCTGCTTTCCGATGAACTTCGAGTGCCGGTATTGGTAGCAGAAGATCCCATGCATTGTGTCGTAAAAGGGACGGGAATTATGTTAGATAATTTAGATAAAGTAGTTAAGAAAAGATACTAAGCAGCCGATATAGAAATAAGGTGCTACATATTAGCTTGAGTATAGGCAATTTTCAGAACTCTGGAAATTTGTTGAACGATAGATGAACTGACGAGATGAAGAAGAAGGAGGCGTTAGCTGTATGATAAGAGGACTATATACTGCTGCTGCGGGGATGATGACGGAGCAGCGTCGTCATGATACGATCACACAGAATATTGCTAATATCAATACTACAGGATACAAGCAGGTTGATAGTGTAGCTCGTTCCTTTCCCGAAGTGTTGATCTCCGTTGTGGGTGGAGATGCAAATAATTTAGATCGCAAGCTAGGAAAACTCAATACCGGCGTATACTTGGAAGAAAGTATCTCGATGTTCTTACAGGGAGACGTAACGGAGAGCAATAAACCGACGGACTTTGCCCTTGTATCTGAATTGGGACGTAATGATCCAGCTACAGGACAACCTATTGTTTTTGATGCGGCAGGCAAGTATGTGGATGATACGGGGAACATCTTGTACCGTCCTCAAGCTTTTTTTACTGTACAGGATGACCAAGGCCAAGTCGGTTATACACGGGACGGAAGTTTTCGTGTTAGTAGAACAGGTCAGTTATTAACCTCTACAGGTTATCAGGTTTTGGATGTGAATAATCAGCCGATCGTCGTGACAGGTTCTGTTGAAGATCTCAGAGTGGATGGACAAGGTCGTATTTTAGATAAGGCAACGGGACAGCCGACCGGAGCTAATATAGGGATTAGTATTGTGGAGAATGCCAATGAAATGGTGCGGGATGGCAATGGCGTGTATAGCATAGCAGATCGTGATGCGGCAGGTGTGCGTTTGAGCGCGGCTGACGATAACATGGAAGTAAGACAGGGATACTTAGAGAGATCGAATGTGGACTCTACCCAATCCATGGTAGATATGAATCTTGCCGTACGTGCATATGAAGCGAACCAGAAAGTTATTCAATTCTACGATCGAAGTTTGGATAAGGCTGTGAACGAAATCGGCAGAGTGTAACTAATCATGGTTAAGATGTCTGATACCGTTTCACAATTTATAGGAGGTTAATTATGAACAACTCCGCGATCAGCGCGATGGTTTCCTTAACGAGTATGCAGAATAGACTCAATGTCATTGCTGATAACATTGCGAATCTAGATACCAATGGGTATAAACGTAAAGAGGCTTCTTTTGAAGATACCTTGACACGTGTACAACAACAGGGTGATGATTTCGAACAACCAGGTCGAGTGACTCCTTTAGGATATAACATGGGTTTTGGTATCCGTCTCGCTTCAGTTACTTTAAATATGGAACAGGGAACGCTACAAGAGACAGGTATCCCTACAGACTTGGCAATTGAAGGAAATGCATTATTTGCAGTAGAAAGTAATGGGAATACCGCTTATACTCGTGAGGGAGCATTTCATTTCGTTCCTGATCCTGCAGATGAGAAGTACATGTTACTGGTGAATAACCAGGGTGATCGTGTACTTAATAATGATGATCCATCCGTTCCAGTTAGAGTGCTTGCTAACAGCAAGGTTGCCATTGATGCCACAGGTAATGTATGGACTACACTGCCAGGCTCTACGACAACAAGGATTACGAATAGCATAAGAATAGTAGAGCCACAGAAACCTGAAGGATTGGTTCAATTATCAGGTAATCTATTTACCTTGGCGGCTGGACTTACAACAGACGATGTGTTTGGAGCAGGGTCTCCTTCTCCTACACGTGGAGATAATCCACAAGTGGCTATTCGTTCAGGGTTCTTAGAGAAGTCTAACGTGGACTTAACGACAGAAATGGCTGAGATGGTTCAGGTGCAACGAGCTTATCAATTGACAGCACGTACACTGACCTCAAGTGATACCTTGATGAACCTTGCTAACAATATGCGGGGATAGGAGTTATTCATGAGTAAAGAGAACAAGCCACCGAAGAGAAAAACAGCCACGTGGAGAATTGTATTTCGTTGGATGATTCCACTCTTTCTGTTCTTGTCTTTAATTGGAGGTATGATGGTAGGTTACGTTGTACTGGGTAAGGAAGAGATGTCTGAAGTGTTTCAACTTGAGACTTGGGAACACGTAATGGATCTGATATTTGCCCCATAAGCGGGCCGACATAGTGAGAAGTTTAAGGAAACTCCGTATCTTTGGGAGTTTTCTTTTTATGTATGATAACTGTATAATGATGGGGGACTAACAAGAATATACGGCCCTGCCGTACATGAACAAAAGAACCTTCTCCATTAGGTATTAGATACCTAACCGAGAAGGCCCCTTATCTGAACCTCCACTCTCTGCAGTAGATGAAGGATAATAATAGTATGACCCCATAATCTTATGGTTATTCGAGAGGAGCGCATGACATTGTTAAATATCCAGCAGATTCAAGAAATTATTCCACACAGACCACCATTCCTATTGGTGGACAGAATTCTAGAAATTGAGAATGGTAAACGTGCTGTAGGGATCAAGAATGTGACCATTAATGAACCATTTTTTGTTGGACATTTTCCTGGATATCCTGTAATGCCAGGGGTTCTTATTACGGAAGCGTTGGCTCAAGTGGGGGCTGTCGCTATTTTGAATGTGGAGAGCAATAAAGGGAAAATAGGATTTCTAGCAAGCCTGGATAACTTCCGGTTTCGTGGGCAAGTTGTTCCTGGAGACACACTGAGATTAGAAGTTGAGATCGTTCGTTTGAAGGGAAGCTTTGGTAAGGGTAAGGCAGTAGCCAGTGTTGAAGGTAAAGTCGTAGCTGAAGGCGAGATTATGTTTGCTTTATCAGATCCTGATCCAGTGCAATCATAACTTATAATACATCTAATCTAATCTCCAGATAAGGAAAGGCGGACTTATACATGACATTATTAAGTGAGCAAACTAAAGACCAAATTCAGGAGTGGCTTCAAGACGAGCATATTGATGAGGCTACTAAGCAGGAACTTCGTGATCTTCAGAACGAACCTAATGAATTAGAAGATCGTTTCTATAAAGATTTAGAATTCGGCACAGGGGGACTTCGTGGCATTATTGGTGCAGGCAGTAATCGTATGAATCGTTACACTGTGGGTAAAGCGACGCAAGGTTTCGCACAATATATTCTTGCGAAACACGGAGAAGTTGAGGGTAACCCCTCTGTTGTTATTGCGCATGACTCGAGACATTATTCACCTGAGTTCGCTTTGGAAGCTGCGCTTGTATTAGCGGGTAATGGCATTGTGGCGAAGCTCTTCCCTTCTTTGCGTACCACTCCGCAATTATCGTTCAGTGTGCGTGATTTAGGAGCAACAGGTGGGATTGTAGTAACAGCAAGCCATAATCCACCAGAGTATAATGGATATAAAGTGTATAACGATCAAGGTGGACAGCTTATTCCGCAGGAAGCGGAACAAGTGATTAATTACATACAAGAGGTAGAAGACTTCTCGGCTGTGAAGCGATTAGACCAAGCTACTGCAGAAGCACAAGGCCTGCTAGAATGGCTTGGAGAATCAGATGACGAAGCGTTCATACGTGCGGTTGCAGAGACAAGTGTCAATGCTGAGCTTATTCGTTCAACGTTAGGTAGAGATTTCACAGTTGTATATACTCCACTACATGGTACGGGTAATCTGCCGGTTCGTCGCGTTCTAGAGTCTGTTGGATTTACGGATGTTCATGTCGTGCCTGAGCAAGAACAGCCTGATGCTGAATTCTCGACAGTCAAATCACCAAACCCAGAAGAACGTGAAGCTTTCACACTGGCAATTGAACTTGGACAGAAAATAGGCGCAGATATTCTAATCGGAACAGATCCCGATTGTGATCGGATGGGAGCTGTCGTTAAGAATAAGTCAGGTAAGTATGAAGTGCTTTCAGGAAATCAATCGGGTGCGATCATGATTCACTATTTATTGAGTCAATTGAAGGAAGCGGGACAACTACCGGATAATGGACTGGTTATTAAAACCATTGTAACGAGTGAGATGGGTGCAACAATCGCTAAGCATTATGGCGCAGAAGTAATTAATACGCTGACAGGCTTCAAATACATCGGTGAAAAAATGACACAGTATGAACAATCCGGTGAGTATACGTATTTATTTGGATATGAGGAAAGCTACGGGTATCTGGCAGGTAACTACGCGAGAGATAAGGATGCCGTACTTGCTTCATTACTTATTGCAGAAGCAGGAGCTTATTATAAAGCTCAAGGGAAAACCTTGTATGATGTATTACAGGAGTTATATGAGCAATTCGGATATTTCCAAGAAAGTTTGGAGTCGCGAACGCTCAAGGGTAAAGATGGTGTGGCTCAGATTCAAGCTAAAATGACAGATTGGCGCAGTCAGCCACCACAAGAAGTGATGGGAGTACGTGTACAGCAGGTTCTTGATTATTCCTTAGGATTAAATGGCCTGCCCCAAGAGAATGTACTGAAATTTATGCTGGAAGACGGTTCTTGGTTCTGTTTAAGACCTTCCGGTACGGAACCGAAGATCAAAGTGTATTTTGCAGTTCGTGGTGATTCTTTAAGTGATGCACAAGAACGCATTACATCATTAGCATCTGAAGTTATGGCCCGCGTTGACGCGTAAATAGTTCCGAGATTCCTTGGGTGTACCTCGCATAAGGAATCTCGGAGAAAAGAATGAGGAGGTACTTGTAAAGTGCATCGTAAATGGCAACTTTGGAGCATTTCATCCCGCAAGTGGTTATGGATTCTTGTCGTTATTGGAATTGTAGCAGCACTACCTGTGGCGTATGATCGCTGGAAGACAGAAACATCTTCTAATCATGTGGAATTGGTATTTGACTATCGTGACTTAGTGGACGTAGCTGCATATCAGGCTCATCCACAGGATTATATTAATCAACAGTTAGATCGACTGCAAGCTGCTGGTGTTGGCAGCATGGCTGTGTTTGAAAGTACGTTGAATGAATTTCAACAGACTAAACGGATTACTCTTTATAACAGTAGCGATATTGCTAAAGTAAATAATGAGGTACCGCCGGCAAATGATAATTTGACCTATGTGGTGTTCGCGAACGAGGAATATGCAGATCAGTTATCACCGATTATTGACGGAACATTCCGTCGATTAGGAATCGATGTCACATCGTGGACGTTCCAGGACAGACGTGCGCTCATTATTGATACGCCCGTGGAGAATGCTGTACTTAAACCCATGCAGTCTGATCCGATCACATTAGAGATGCTGCATAATAAAGGATTTACTATTGTGCCTCGTTTGGGTGATAGCCTGCCTTATAATGAAGCGTCCGTGGAGCAGATGCTCACGTATTACGAGTCATTAGGCGTTAAGCGAATCTTGTTCGAAGGGATATCGGTTAAGGGTTTCAACGATCAGGAGGAAATGAAGAGTTTGAACTCCTTCGGAAGATTACTTAAAGAACATGATATTGGTATTTCAGCTATCGAGAACTTAAAGAAGCCCCAACTTGGATTTAATAAGTTGGCGTATATCATCGATTATGATGTAGTACGCTTGTATTCATTAAGTGAAGGGGATGCTAATCGAACTGTAGATGTGATTGCGGATCGATTAGCTCTTGCAAGTAAAGATCGTAACATTCGTATGTTCTATCTCAATGCAGCCCCGTCTCGTAATATGCTCAAGGCATCGATAACGGACCCATTAGATAATTTAATCGATAGTTTGCAAGAGCCTGGTAATGCTATTAGTAAGATGGAGAGCAATGGCTTTACATTAGGACAAGCCACTGCTTTTGATATTCAGGATTCCTCACTACAGCATTATTTGAAATTGATCGTTGTACTAGGTGCAGTGGCCTTTATCGCGCTGATGGTGTCTTATTTCCTCCCTATTCTGACCATTCCAGCGTTTGTGTTTGGAATGATTGGAAGTGCAGGGTTATATGTCCTAAAGCCTGTGTTATTCGAACAGGGACTAGCTCTACTCGTAGCCATTAGTGCCCCAACCATAGCGATGGTGTTGGCTGTTCGCAAGATTAATGAAGTGAACAAGTCTGCGATAGATATGAAACTTAGACGTCGAGTTACACATACCCTAGTTCTGTATATTAAGACATCTATTCTTTCACTTTGTGCAGTTCCTTTTGTAATTGCGTTACTCAATAATGTTACGTACCAATTGGTGTTGGAACAATTCCGTGGTGTTAGCTTGCTTCATTTTGCCCCGATTGCTCTAACAGGTGTGTATGTTCTACTCTATCGTGGGGGTCAGATTGTAACTAGCATGCGTAAATTACTACATGTTCGTATTACAATTCTTGGAGTTATTGTAGCTGGAATTATAGGCGTGATTGGCATGTACTATTTAAGTCGTACAGGTAACAGTGGTAACGTAACTCCGCTTGAAATGTCCTTCCGATCTCTTATGGAGAATACATTCGGTGTTCGCCCACGGAACAAAGAATTCCTGTTGGGACATCCACTATTTATATTAGGTGCCTTCTTGGCATTTAAATATCGGAATGTTATCTTCGTTATGATTGTTGCTTCTATTGGACAATTATCCATTGTAGATACGTTTGCTCATATTCATACCCCAATGATGTTGTCAGTCGTTCGTGATGTAATAGGGTTAGGATTGGGACTTATTATTGGACTTGTAGCAGTTGCGGTATGGCAAATTGCAGAAGGGTGTTGGAAACGATGGTCACCACTCCTCAGACAGTAGTCATATCAGGGTATTATGGCTTCAAGAATAGTGGAGATGAAGCTGTGCTTCAATCGATCCTGACAGCTTTGAAGGTTCAGGGCGAACAAGCGGGGTTTAAGATCGACCCTGTAGTGCTCTCTATTGATCCTGAATGGACAAGTACGACATATGGTGTTCAAGCTGTGCATCGTATGAAGCTAGGTGAAGTAAGACAAGCACTTAAGAACAGTTCTGGGCTAATTAGTGGGGGGGGGAGCCTCCTCCAGGATGCTACAAGTTCTAAAACAATTCCCTACTATTTGAGTGTCATTAAGTTAGCTCAATGGATGAAGAAGCCTACATTTATTTATTCTCAAGGCGTCGGGCCCGTAAACCGTGGTTTCTTTCATCCCATGATTAAATCCGTATTTAACAAATGTGAATATATATCCGTACGTGATTCTCAATCTGCAGACCTATTACAAACGATGGGAATCCAAGGAAAGGCAATCCAGGTGGTGCCTGACCCCGTGATGGGTTTACAGGCAGTGGAAGACAGACTTACCGCGACTCAGGGCGAACCTTATAATACAAATGGGTTGCCCGTCATTGGGATATCTGTTCGTTATTGGGAGAAAGACCGTAAGGAACTTATGGCTATAGCGGATGGACTTCAACTAATTATGAAGAAGCAAGCTGTCCACTTACGTTTCTTACCGTTTCATCTTCCGTCGGATGTGGAAGCTTCGGAATTTATCATGGATCGACTGGGAGATGTAACTTTAGGTGGAAGCTCTGTGAGTCTATGTGAAGATGCTATCCACCCACAGGACATGTTGTTAGAAGTTAGTCGTTGTCAGTTGGTCATAGGGATGCGTCTTCATTGCTTAATTTACGCTGCTAATGCTCAAGTACCCCTAGTTGGTATTTCGTATGATCCGAAGATAAATCATTTCCTCAAGAGATTGGATATGGTACCTGCGGGGGTTACTTCAACGCTAGTAGCTGAAGAAGTATCAACGGCCATTGAGCAGTTATTGTCTCATGAAGAAACTTGGCGTAAGAAACATGAGTTGCAGATTGCGCAGTTGAAGCAAGAAGCACAGGTACCTGCAAAGGTTATTATTGAATACATGTCCTCTAGAAGGTGATTAGTTATGACTACAAATAAATTAAAGAAAATATCTACCGTTTCCATCTATGGTATTCCTGTATGCAAATGGGGGATGAGTGATACAGTACAGTATTTAACTGATGTGATCATATCCCGAGTTCCCCATCAAGTGATAACAGCTAATCCGATTATGGTGATGGCTGCACTGGATGATCCGTCTTATATGACCATTATGCGGAATGCTGAATTGGTTGTTCCTGATGGTACGGGTGTTGTATGGGCAGCTGCTAAGGTGGGTCAACCCGTGCAAGAGCGGGTCGCTGGTTTCGATCTGTTACATGAAATGTTGCGAGTCGGAGAAAACTATCAATGGAAAGTGTATTTACTCGGATCAACTCCGGAAGTGATTCAGGAAACAGCGAGAAGGTTACAAATTCAATATCCAGGGATTGAGGTTGTAGGGTATCGTGATGGCTACTTCGGTCCTAATGATGATGATACAATAATTCAGGAAATTCGCGTGCTCTCGCCAGACATCCTCTTTGTGGCAAGAGCATCGGATACTCAGGAACCTTGGATTGCCCGTTATAAGGAAAAGCTAGCAGTCCCACTAATGATGGGCGTTGGCGGGAGTTTTGATGTCATATCCGGCAAGACGAAACGAGCGCCTAAGGTATTTCAGAAGTTACGAGCGGAATGGTTATATCGCTTGCTTAGTGAGCCAACAAGGTATCGTAGGATGCTTGCATTGCCGCAATTCGTAGCTAAAGTGCTTCGGGACAAAGATAATGTAACAAAAGTTACGTGAAATGAACGAATTTGGGCGATTTCATTAATAAATTGCTGGAATTAAGGATTGGTGTTTATTTTTCTATCGGAGTATAATTTAGTCCGTTAGAGAAAAATGGAGGTTGATTGATTAAATGTTAATGATGTCTATCATCGGCTTGGTTCTGTCTTTGGGACTTGCGCTCTTGTTAACGCCACAAGTGAAGAAGTTTGCATTCAAAGTTGGTGCCATAGACGTTCCCAATGCACGTAAAGTGCATACGAGAGTCATGCCCCGTCTGGGCGGGTTAGGAATTTATCTGGCGTTCATTATAGCACTCTTTCTAGTATTACCCTTTGTATATCCTGATTTATCTCTCCGTGATACTAATTTCATCAAAGCCTTCGTGGTTGGTGGATCGATGATTGTATTGATTGGTGCATTGGATGACCGATTTGAGCTATCTGCTAAAGTTAAACTTCTGGGACAGATTATGGCTGCGTGTGTGGTTGTTTTCGGTTTTGATATATCGGTTGATTTTGTAAACATTCCTTTCCAAGATAACTTTAAATATTTAGAGAGTTGGATTTCGATTCCGCTCACTATATTCTGGATTGTTGGAGTAACGAATGCCATTAATTTAATTGATGGTTTAGATGGACTTGCAGCAGGTGTATCGGCAATCGCCATTGGAACAATTCTAGTCATGTCCCTTCTTATGGGGAATATGATGATAGCTCTTCTATGTATGGTTTTGTTAGGTGCGATTATCGGATTTTTATTCTTTAACTTCCATCCAGCTAAAATATTTATGGGTGACTCAGGATCCTTGTTCTTAGGCTTCTGTCTAGCCATGTTATCATTGCTTGGATTCAAGCAAGTTGCTATTGTGTCTTTTATGACGCCATTAATTATTATCGGGGTTCCTTTATCAGATACTTTCTTTGCAATCATTCGTCGTTGGGTTCATAAGAAGCCTATATTTGCACCAGATAAGGGTCATTTACATCACTGCTTACGTCAACTCGGATTTAGTCATCGTCAATCCGTATTAATTATTTACAGTATTGCGGCCTTCTTCGGAGTGCTTGCGGTCATTCAATCATCCGCGGCATTCTACGATGCGAACTGGGTTACCTTTGTAGTCATCTGTATTATGATGTTCTTTATGCAGATCGGTGCTGAAGTCATAGGTCTGGTAGGTTTGACCAAGAAGCCACTTCTTAGTCTACTCTCTAGATTGAAATTGAAGCCTCATACGGAGCGCGGACCGAAATAATAAGGAATTCATATATTATACTTGAGTTAAGCCTCATCCCTTAGGGATGAGGCTTTTTTATTGTGAATCGTACACTTTCTACCATAAATATAGGTTGATAGGTTTTTTTATCGAATATTTCTTCAAATTTATATCGATTAGACCGATAAAATAGTTAATTGATTAAAAAAGGAGAGATTCATTTCATGCAACGTACCAAGAAGTCATTCATTTGGATGCTTATATTGACACTAGTCGTAGCTATAGTTCAGCCGGGGGTGACACCCACTGCATCAGCAGCAGATGCAGCGACAAGCTATTTCACACCGGATATTCCAGGGATTCGTAATACGGTTGTTCTGACACCAGAAAAAGGCACAGCAAAGGAACAAATATCAAGAGATAACTTATATCATGTAACAGAATCAGAATTAGTGGTTACAGGAACATTTACCAAAGTAACAGGTTCTTCCCTAGGTGTAAATCTTCAACAATTGAATTGGAACCCACAGACTAGTAAGTGGGATGAAGATCCTACTCATGTCGCTCCAGGTGTCGTGCTGTTGGATGTAGATAGACCAGACAATCGCTTTAATGCGAGAGTAACCTTATATCCTGGTGTTAACAAAATTACATTCACTGGGTCACAAGGATTAAATGATCGTTCTGAGACTTTCTATGTGTTATTCGATCAAGTGCCGTACGTTGAGAAGCTTTTAGTGCTTGGTGGCGCAGATAAGCTTAATTTAAATGAAGGCGCTCAATTAGTCATTGCAAGAGATGAGATCACATTGGAAGGTAAAGCACAGAATGCGACAAAGGTTACGATCGGAGTAAATGGTAAGGCGGCGCTTGCTACATCGCTCTTACAGGACGGGACGTTCTTCACTCCGCAATTAAAGCTTAATCCAGGTCTTAATGACTTGAAATTGGTTGTACAGAATGCTTCGGATACACTCACATTTAATTACTCCATATATTATTATGATGAGAAGAATCCGATAGTAGAGATGTATTTGGTTGATTCTATTGGTAATGCCCAGAGTTTATTGGGAGAAGAGCCTATATTTACTGAAACAACCGATAGTGCTGATCTGTTCGTTAAGTTATTGGTTCCCGACAACGCGGGTATAGCATTCCAAGGCTCTGGTGGTATAGTCATGGATAGCACCTCAGTAACGGCGGTTACGTATTATAAGGGGATGAAGGTAGAGGATACTGGCAAGCTAAAAAAAGATCCAGGGTCTGAAGTGTTCATTCCAGGCATAACTACGAACACGCCAGCATATCGTTTAGTAACCTTCTCTGTCGACAATTTTAATTTTAATAAAGATACGGCAGGACTTGTACTGACAGATCAGAATCATAATCTGTCTATCACTTATGGAACAAAAACAATTAATAAAAAAACTGATTTTCAATATATGCAAGGACAGACAGTCATTAAAGATTTAAAGCTACTGAAGGGATATATTCCGAATCCCTCACCACCGACAACTGCTACAAATATTCCTGGAAGTGTGGCGTTGAACGGGGCTAAGGTTGATTCTAGTGATTTCTATATCTTAGTAAGTACGAATAGCGCTCCCGCTAGTCCAAGTAGTTTAATAGCTAATTACTTACCTTTGGCAACTCAGCCTGTTGGTATTACATTAGTAGAGACCTTGTCTGATACCCAATATATTTATAAAATATCTGGGTTTCAGAATGGTAACCAAACGGTTAGATTTAACTATTCAGGTTCAAATGCTTATAAAGATGCTACGATTTCATTTGCATCTAAGAATTATATATATGTAGCTAATCTTACAGATGGGCAGACATATACCATTGATTCAGGCGGTAGTGACCAAATCATTGTTAAAGGACAGTATGTTGATTTCGACACGCTGGCTAGCGATTATTTTGTTGCTGAAGCATATGTTAATGGATTAAAGGTTAGACCCATTGACAATGCGAGTTGGCTGGATGATAAAGGTAATTTCGTATTACCTCTTCTTGTATCAGCGGCTAATGGCCCATTAGTATATGGTGAGAACAGAATTATATTCACTGGAACAGGTTCAGATGATAAAGGACAAACACGCGAAGTCCGTAAAGAGTTACGTATTTACATTGTGGATCAGAATGTCTCTATGGTTACCAAGTTCCAACCAGCAGTAGGTAAGGATCGTCCCATGTTCCCAGAGAGAAATTTCTCTTCAAATAACGAACAACTTGCTAAAATCTTTAACTTGACACCCGATTTTATTTACAATGATAACAAATATACAACTAGCTTAAAGACGTATGATTTAGTGTTGAGAGGTAGCGGAGCTATTAAAGCTAATCTAAACATGGGTACCAAAAATATTTTATCTGTCGACATACCCGAGACTTCAACCGCAGGGACTGAGGCCGTTACCTTTGCTAATGATAGGTATTCCTATGAATTTGCAGGTAGTCGTAGAGACTTTATTATGAGAATTCAAGATTTCGTCACAGACCAACCGGGCACATATGTCTATACATTAGAATTGATTAATGAAACAGGTGCTAAGACAAGTCAGCGTCTTGAACTTGTTAGAGAAGCGAGTTCATATCGTATAATTTCACCTCAACCTACAGTGGGTGATAAGTATGTAGTGAATAAGAACTTTGTACACTTTGATATTGAAGCTGAAGGAGCAACATCAGTTATTATCGATAAAGAACCAGCGTTGAAACGTACCGATCTAGGAGATAACCGTTTCGTGCTGGATTATGTGGGCCTTAAGCAAGATAAATCTACGAAGATTAAAATTCAAATCGTTCGTGGTGGTGTAACCAATACGGATACCATAGAAGTTTTCTATACAGGCACCGTTGCGGTTGATGCGCAGTATATGGCTCCTAAGGTAGCTAATAAGTACAGTGTGTTTAATAAGGCGGTTCAATTGAATTTTCCTAAGGGAACCGTATTACAGGGGACAGATGTTAGAGGTCTAAATAAATACTATCCAGATACTAAACTACTCTTTGGTATCGCTGAGCCCAATTCGGGCGTCGTAGAACGTCGTAATGATTATGGTAATGTCATTGGCTTCCCAGGAACCGGAGAGAATAGTGGTGCGTCAACATGGAATATACCAGATCAATTCTTATTGAATTTCGGTTCCACAGTTAAAACGAACAATTTCAGTCGTGTATCTGAAGTTTACTGGATCAGTGGTGGACTTGGAGAGCTTGGAGATAAGGGGACAGCAGCATATAAGCCAGCAACGAATGGATTAGCTCCGTACTCTGTCGATGGTTTGTTCGGAGACCCAGAAACACCAGCAGAACGTAAAGTAGTACCCTCTCAACGAGGAACGTTGACGTTATCTTATAATACTAATGTAGTAGATGATGCAGGGTACACGATTACTGTGTTCCGCTATAATGCGAATCGTCAATGGGAGAACATTGCAGGGGTAGTAGATTCTAAGAAACATACCGTAACTGTACCGTTTGATGAGTTTGGTTATTATACTGTGATGAAGATGAGCCGTGGTTATTCAGATGTTACGAATCACCAATGGGCTCGTAATGTGTTGAATGCACTATATTCCAAAGGCTTCATGAATAACATACGCTTTGAACAGTTTGGAGCCGATGATCAGACGACAAGAGGTGAGTTCGCTACATTACTTGTTAAGGGGTTAAGTCTTCCTCTTAAGTATAGTAATAAACAAACTTTCGCAGATCTCGTTCCAGGGGCAAGTTCCATCACTTGGGATTATGCACATATTGAGACAGCGGCTAGAGCAGGAATAGTAACAGGCCTTACGGATGGAATATATGGGCCCGATCGCGCAGTTACTCGTGAACAGGCGGCTGTAATGATCGCTCGTGCACTGAAATTGAAGCTTGCAATCAATGACCAGAAACTTAAAGATTCTGTCGCTAAATCCTTCCTAGACTCCGGTAATATTGATTCCTATGCACTGTCTGCGATTCAAGCAGTGACAAAAGCGGGCATTATGTCTGGATCGGCTGTGACACAAGCAGGACAGAAGAAGCCTTCTTATAATTTCAATCCGAAATCGAATATGACTCGGGCAGAAGCAGCTAAGATCGCAGTTGAACTTCTTAAGAAGAGCACGAAAATTTTCCCTAAAAATTTAAGCTAAATTAAGTAGAACCTAATGTAATCAGTGGTCTAGACGTAATGGAGGACAGATTTAGGTCCTCCGTTTTTTATCTACCATTTGTCTGTCTTTGTAATTTCATGGAGTTTAATATACAATAATCATAGAACATAATTTTTTTTGAAGGGTGAAGGCTATCTTATGAAATCGATATATTCTAAGGCTCAAATGGATTATATGAAAGCAAAAACCGTATTTGAGAATAGAGCAAGTGTCATGGAGAAGAAGATTGAAGCAGCACGTAAGACAACGGAGATCTCCCAACAGGTTATGGAAGGTCTAGTTCTTGAAACAGGCTTTCATGATGCGTACAACAACTTGGTATTGGCTGAGAATGCATTAATTGAATGGTCGCACACGACAATTAAGCATGAGAAAACATACCGTGAGAACAAACATCCTATTGAAGATATGTATCAGAACCTGAATGGGAGTCCAGAAATGCGGGCTCAGATTATTCAGTTGGCTATGAAGATTCGTTAAATGCAATAATGAAGGGGACGCCGCGAGGCGTCTTTTTTTATTGTTGAAGTAAGTTTGAATTGGGATATTATAGGTTATATATAATTGAGCTACATTGGAGATTATCCACTGTTCTCGGGTGACTTCATAGAATAAGTGACAAAATTGAAATTATTTTTTTGAAAAAGGTGCAACTTTTAAGAAACATGTGCGTCTAAGTATGTAAGAGTCAATTGATAATGGGAATGTCCCAAGATTGTCCTAAATAAGAAGGTTATCTATTAATTAGAAAATTTATCTTTACGGCAACTTGGACTCATTGTATAATACTCTAAGTAGGATAGGACACTACTCTATTTTTGTGCGATTCTGTTTACCAGTTTCTGTGACATCATCACAGACATCATTTATATTTAAATGCTCAACTCTAGAAAGGGGGTGCAACGACAAATGAGTAATACGAGCCCATTCAATGAAAATAATAAAAATAATAATGTAATGTTCCCCCGAGGAGGAGAAAAAAAGGTTATGAAGAAAATTTTATCAGTAGCTTTATCTACAGCAATGGCATTCTCAATGTTTGCTTCTGTAGCGTTCGCTGACACTGCGGTAACACCAGAATCTAAATTCAACGCACTAAAAGACAAAGGTATTTTCAATGGTTACCCAGATGGTAAAGCACACCTTGAGAAAGAGATGACTCGCGCTGAGTTCGCTAAAGTGATCACTAAAGTTATGGGATTGAAAGAAATCTCAGGTGTTCTTTCTTACAATGATAAGAATTACACTGCTAAGAACTGGGCTGTTACTTATATCGAAGCAGTTAGTGCTGCAGGTCTCATGGAAGGTAAGAACGTAACTAAGAAAATCTTTGACTTCAATGGTAATGTAACAGTTGAAGAATTGGCTGCTGTTCTAGTTCGTGCTTTGGAACTTGAAGTACCAACAACTATAGACAACACTGCTTCCGTTTGGGCTAAGGGTTATGTTCAAGCGGCAATCAACGCTGGTCTAGTTTCTCAATCTTCTAACTTCCAAAAGAATGCAACTCGTACATTGCTAGTAGAAGCAGCTTATGCTGTTGATGAACTTAGAAGTATTCCTACTGTAGCTTCTTATGTAGTATCTGAAGGTGGTAAAGTAGTAGATTTTACTCTTTCCAACAAAGAAGTTGTTAAAGTAACTTTGGAAAAAGCTCTTGAAGCTAACAAAGAAACTGAAATAACTTTCAAAACTGCAGATGGTAAAGAAATCACTACTAAAGTTACTTATGTAGTTGAAAGTGCAACTAAAGTTGTTTCTGCAAGTTCTGTTAACCTTAAAGAAGTAGACGTTGCTTTTGATGGTAAACTTAATGCTGCTACTGCAACTGACAAGAACAACTACTCCATTGATGCAGGTGCAAAAGGAATTAAGTCAATTACTCTTAATGCAGATACTAAGTCAGTTCGTATCTTGTTGAACGAGTCCAGCAAATTTGTACAAGGAACATCTTACAAAGTTGTTGTTAAAAATGTGAAATCTTCTACTGGTACTGTATTGCCACAAGGTGAAGTTTCCTTTACTTCTTCTGACAATGTTTTACCTACAGTAAGTGAAGTGAAAGCTCTCGGAACTAAAGTTATCAAAGTAACTTTCTCCGAGCCGATTGTAGCTCCAACAAGCAGCAACTTCCAATTGGATGACAAAGCTTTTGTTGGTTCTGTAACTCAAGGTGCTAACCAAAGAGAAGTAATCCTTCGTGATTACACAGGTTCGATCTCTGTGGGCACTCACAAATTGACAACTTCCTTAGTTGAAGATTATGCTGGTTTGAAATCTTTGTCAGCAACAACTGAATTTAATGTAGCTGTTGATTCTGAAGGTCCTAAAGTGACTGATATCTCTGCTACTCTAGAGAAAGTTACTGTTACTTTCGATGAAGAAATCGATCCAGCTTCTGTAACTAACGATAGCTTCTACTGGAAAAATGGTACATCTAACAAAACTGGTAAAGTAACGCAAGTTGCTTCCAATGTATATGAAGTTGAATTTAATTCAGATAACCGTCTGCCAGGATATGAGGCTACTTTGTTCGTAGAAGTGAAAGACTACTCCGGTAACGCTAACGCTGTGAAAGAACACAAAATCAACGCTTCTGTTGACTTGGTTCGTCCACAAGTAGTTGAAACTACATTTGGTGACAGAACTAACACATTGACAGTCCGCTTTGACAAAGCTGTAACTGCAGCTGACAAAAAATACTTTACTGTGAAAAAAGGTAGCGATGTAATCCCTGTAAGCAGTGTAGTAGCAGCTGATTCTTCCAACAAAATCTTCTATGTTAATTTCTTTAGTACACTTGCTAGTGGCACTTATAACGTGAAGGTTGCTGATGTTCAAGATACTACTGCGTTGAGAAACACATTGGTAGAATACAATGGTACATTCGTAGCTAATGATACTGCGAACCCATCCATCTCTTCTACTGATTACAATGAATCTACTCGCAAAGTTACTTTGAACTTTGGTCGTGAAATGGATCTTGCAACTATTAATGTAAAAGGTAACTACTACATTAACTTCCAAAAAGATGGAGCTAACGCTCAAAACATCGCTCTTCCTAGTGAAGTTAGCGTGAATGCAGTTAACGGTAGTAAATCCGTAGTGCTTCAGTTCCCAGAATACATCGAAGGAACTAAAGTTACTTTCGGACCGAACGGATCTGTTAAAGGTGTAGTAGCAACTGGTTTGAAATCCAAAACAGGTCAAGTAGTATCTTTGGATTCTTCTAGCCTTAAAGATGCTGCTGCTAACCAATTGAAATGGACTAATGCTGTACAAAAAGATGCTAAGACTTTTGAATTAACGTTCAACCAAGTAATCGCATCTGCAAGTATTGGCGACTTCCAAATCAATGGTGCTTACCCTGCTTCTGTAAGTATTGACGAAAACAAAGTAACATTGAAGGCTTCTGATGAAACTACTGGTGGCACCATCAATTTGTTCGCTAACAACTCGATCGAGACATATTCTAACAATAAATTGAACTTGTCTTCGAATGCTAGCATGCCAGTTAATAACACAGTAGCACCTCGCGTTACTAAAGTTGAAGATATTAGAAGTGCTGTTGACAATTCTTTCATCATCACTTTCTCTACAAGTGTTACAGAGGGAGTATATGGTCAACTTGAGAACGACTTTATTGTTAGAAACACTGGTGTAACTAACTCTCCAAAAATTGCTACAAGTGGTTATACTGCTGAAGTAACTAGTGATACAAAACAAGTTAAAATTACAATTATAGATCCTGATGCACTAAACAAACCAATTTCTGTTCAAGTTCGTAAAGATGCTGAGTACTTAGTATCTGCAACAGATAACAAAGTTGTCGCTGTTGAATCTGGCGTGTATAATGTTGCCGCTCCATCTTCAGCTTCAACTAACGTAAGTGTTACTTCTACAGAAGTAACTAATAAAGTTGATGGTGTGAAAGCTTCTGCTATAGGCGATCAAATTACTTTGACTGCTACAGAAACTGGGATTAACACTGGTAAAATTACAATTGTAACTGCTCCGGTTGCTGGTGTAGTTCCTGCTGCTGGTGAAGTAGCTTCTGGAAGCATTGCTTACAACGCTACTACAAAAACCTATACTGTAGCTGCTGATGTTACTGTTAAAGTTTTGCTTGCTAATATCAATGCTACTCAAGCAGCTGATTATACAGCTAAAGCAATTGTTGATGAGGCTCTTGCTGTAACTGCTGATGATCTGACTTTTGCTGGTGGAGTAGCTTATAAAGCTGGTACATTAACAGTTAAACTGAGCAAAGCTGTAGCTTCAATCAAAGATGATAAAGTTACAATTGATTCCAAAACTTATACTGGTGATAAAGTAGCATTGAACGGTTCTAAAAACGCAATTATTGTTACCTTAGGTGATGATGCTGTTGCTGGCGGACAATTTAAAGCTACTGTAGTGGATGGAACTAAAGAAGTTCCGGTTTCAGTAACTATCGCTTCTAAATAGTTCGGGATTAATTAGAAAGACCAGAGAACTATGTTCTCTGGTTTTTTCTTTTTTATTTGTCCATTTCTAATGTACTTGCGGATGCTAGATTGAGTACTAATTGAGTGGAAATGTCTTAATGAACAACAGGATAATGACGTGGACAAGTACTATTATCTGGATTATTTCTCTACCCTTATTATTCCCAGAAGTAACAATGTTTTATACGTCTAATTACATCAATATTGCAAATAATACTCTTGCAAGAACATCATGCAGGAGGTGTAAGTATAATGGCTAGAAATAATCGGACAGTCGTACCGGAAAGTCGTCAGTTGATCAATCAGATGAAGTATGAGATTGCTGCTGAATTTGGATTAAATGTAGGTGGATATGGTGGGATTGGTGGACTGGATACTGAATTTGGTTCTGAACTTGGACACATAGGTGGAGTATCCAACAGAGGTAACTATAATGGAGGTCATTTGACTTCAAGGGAAAATGGGTCCGTTGGCGGTGAGATTACGAAGCGCTTGATCCAACAAGCAGAGCAAACGCTGTTATAGGAACATAATATATATGATTGAAGTAATTGACTTTATACTATGGAATATGCCAGTGCCGTGATTGACACAGAAAGACAATTACGTTAATATTGCCATTGAGGATTGTACAAGCAACCTTTTCCAATCGGAGAAGGTTCATTTTTTTGCTTACTACTCAGAGAAATGTATAGTGTCCTTATTAGGAAAGCTAAGGAGGTTTTAACATTATGTCTGTCAAAGGACGTCATTTATTTACATCTGAGTCCGTTACCGAAGGACACCCAGATAAAATTTGCGATCAGATCTCTGATGCAGTGTTGGATGCATTCCTAGAGAATGACCCCAATGCACGTGTTGCGTGTGAAGTAGCTGTAGCTACTGGTCTTGTACTTGTTATTGGAGAAATAAGCACTAATTCCGATTATGTAGATATTCCGGCTATTGTTAGAAATACAATTAAGGAAATTGGTTACACTCGTGCCAAATATGGTTTCGACTATAATACATGTGCGGTTCTGACTTCATTAAATGAGCAATCAGCTGATATAGCACAAGGAGTTAATGCTGCCATTGAGAATCGTGACCTTAACCAAATGGATAAGGAAACCGAAAGTATTGGTGCAGGAGATCAAGGATTAATGTTTGGGTTCGCAACGAATGAAACTCCAGAATTAATGCCACTCCCTATTGCTTTGTCACATCGCATTGCACGTCGACTAGCTGAGGTTCGGAAGAACGGTACGCTGAATTATTTGCGTCCAGATGGTAAGACACAAGTGACCATTGAATATTTAGATGATAAGCCTGTGCGTGTAGATACAGTTGTTGTTTCTACTCAGCATGCTGAAGATACTACGCTTGAACAAATTCAAGCTGACATTAAAGAACATGTTATTTTGCCGGTTATTCCTGCTGAATTGCTTGATGCTGACACGAAATATTACATTAATCCTACTGGGCGTTTCGTAATTGGTGGACCCCAAGGAGATGCAGGCCTTACAGGACGTAAGATCATCGTAGATACATACGGTGGTTATGCCCGTCATGGCGGGGGAGCATTCTCTGGTAAGGATCCAACAAAGGTTGACCGTTCTGCAGCTTATGCTGCTCGTTATGTGGCTAAGAATCTAGTAGCTGCGGGTCTTGCTGACAAAGTAGAAATCCAGCTAGCTTACGCTATCGGAGTTGCTACACCTGTATCGATTAATGTAGATACGTATGGTACAGGAAAAGTAAGCGAGGAGAAGTTAGTAGAATTAGTTCATAATAACTTCGACCTTCGTCCTGCTGGTATTATCCGTATGCTTGATCTACGTCGTCCTATTTACAAGCAGACGGCTGCTTATGGACATTTCGGTCGTACAGATCTAGATGTACCTTGGGAACAAGTAGATAAGGCAAGTTTATTGAGAGAACAGGCTGGTCTATAATCAGAGTACATTCATAATATTTAGTTAGGCACGTGCGAATGGGCACGTGCCTTTTTTGTTGCTCAAGTGTCATATATTGCATTTCTAGCATTATAAGTTTGTTGTTCTTCCTTCGAATAATTGTTGTTAATTCTAATAGGTTAGATGATCTTAGCCTGATATGAATGAAGCTAATAAACATATGTTCTACTAAACTATAGAGGTCTTTTTGCCGAAATAAGGAATAGGACTCTTTTTACAGATATATGCTGTTTGTATACATAACGTTGGTTGTTTTAATAAGAGATGATGACATGAAGTAGAAGATAATGTGGAAAGTAGATTGAAGGGAGAATTATATTTATATGAAGAAGAAGATATCATTCTTAATGGCCGCAGTGCTAGCGGTTGAAATTGTATTAGGTGCTGGATCGGGACTTGGGATGGGGGCAGGTATAGGAAACAATACAGCTTATGCAGCCTCCACAGTTATGATTACAAATGTATCACCTATAAATGCCTCAAATAACGTGGATCCTATGTTAGCGAATCTCCAGCTAGAACTCAATGGTGCAGTGGAGAAGAATACAACAGCTACTGCACCCACAGATTCAATTGTAGTTAAAGGAACTTCACTTGTTAATTCAGCCCCAACTAGTACGACCATTCTACCAGCGAATGTTGTGACATCTACAGTGAATAACAGCACGGCTGTCAATATCACCTTACCTGTGAATATACTAACCTATAATACGCAATATGAGGTTACCATTCCGGCAGGATATTTTATTGATCTGAGTAACAGTGATACCTCTGAGGTCACTAAGTGGTCATTTACAACGTCGACTCAGGAGAGTGGCGTTACAGCTACCTTCTCTCTTAATGGACAGACGATTGATCTAGCAGATAAGACGTCGCTTGATTTCAAGTTGAAATTCAGTGCTCCAGTAGTGAAGGGTACAGGTAAGATTAAGTTGATCAGAAAGTCTGATAATGTCGTTAAGAAAGAGATAGATGTCTCTAGTAACTTGGTTCAATTCATAGCTAGTAACCCGGTGAATAATACAGAAGCTACCATGACGATTGATAATTTAGATGATATGAAGTTAGAGGCAGGAACTTCGTATGATTTACTATTAGACTTGGGTGCTTTTAAAGATTCGGATGGTAAATTGATAGCTAGTAAGACTTGGTCATTCTCTACCAAAAGTGCGGCCATCGTCATTAAATCACTTCAACCTGTAAAAGGGGCAACGGCAGTTCTTATTGGTGCTCCTGTGCAAATAACGTTTGATCGTATCGTAACTATGGGTAGCGGATCCATTATTGTTTCTCCTGGAGCCACGAGTGATAGTAGAGCTATTAAGATTCCTGTTACCTCAACAAACATCACTACCGTATCTGGAGTGAGTGTGGTTACGATCCCCTTATCCAGTCTGCTATTATATGGTACCACTTACAATGTGACGGTCCCAGTAGGCGCATACAAGGATGTATACGCAAATTCCTCACCGGCGGTAGGTGGAAGTGAATGGACCTTTACAACCGTTGCTGCTCCTGCCACTCCAGGCTCTATAAGTATTTACAGTATGTCACCATCGCATGGGAGTACGTATGTTAGCTTGAACTCCGAAGTCATTGTGACATTTAGTCATAATGTCGCGTTTAAGAATGGAATTTATAACAACAAGATTACTTTGAAAAAAGCAAACGGAACCATTGTCGCGATTAGTACACCTACGATCAGTGGTTCTCAAGTTAGATTCAAGCCGACAACGTCGCTAGAATCGGACACTAGCTATTATGTAGAGATGGGTTCAGATACATTAGTAGGCTATAGCAATCCTAATATAGCCTTTGGTGGAATTAGTGGAAGTAATGTGTGGAATTTCAGGACCCTTGTCGTAGATAAGACAGCCCCTGTTCTGCAGAGTGCTCAGATGTATAATAATACAACGATTCGTCTCGCTTATAATAAGACACTAGATGGATCAGCTTATTTATACAATGCGAATTTCACGGTTACAGTGAATAATGAGAGTCGCCGAGTAAGCTATGCTTATACTAATGGTGAAAGTGTCTATGTTGTGTTAGAGGTTGGTGTTGCTGTAGGGCAGAAGGTCTTCATCTCTTACAATGGAAGCCTCGGTAATTCAATTCAAGATACCTCTCTGAATAAGGCTGCAACGTTCTCTTTGAAGGAAGTTGCTAATGGGATTGATACAGCTTTGCCTAAGCCAAGAGAAGGAACGATCTATGGGAATAGCTTGTCTCTGACGTTTAATGAAAGTCTGAAGTCACCCTCGAGCAATGCTTATGATCAGTTTGTCGTAACCGCAGATGGTAGTTCTATGGGCATTAGAAGCATGACCCAGAGTGGATCTATGTTATATTTCACCTTAGACAGTTCCGTTAGTAATGGGGAAGTGGTTAAGGTGTCCTATGCTCCGAGTTCATATCCAATCCAAGACTACCGTGGGCAGGATATTGCTGAATTTAAGGATTTCTATATCCGTAATTCCTATGACACCAAGGCTCCTGTCTTTATGGAAGCAGAAGTCTCTGGCAACAAAGTGAAGATTAAATATAATGAAGTTCTGAAGAGCAGCAATATGCCAGCTAAGAACCAGTTATCTGTGCTCGCTAACAACTCACCGATCTTCGTAACAGGGATGGAGATTATAGAGGATCAAGTGGTTCTGACATTAGCATCTTCGATCACCCAAGATCAGACGGTTACCCTCTCTTATGTGCCGGGTTATGGTACGAATAGATTTACAGATCTTAATGGGAATGCAGCAGGATATATTAATTTGGTACCTGTAACCCTAGCAGCAACTACATCGGTTTCTTCGATTAAGTCAGCTACGATCACGGGAAATACACTTAAACTTCAATTCACCACAAGCATGACAACCACGTTAGGAAACATTGCTCTGAATTCGTTATTCACGGTGAGTGTAGATGGTGTGAACCGTACGATTCAATCTACAAGTCTGAGTGGTGATACACTGACTCTTCAACTATCTGCTGGGGTAAGTGCTGGGAACAAGGTTCAAGTCAACTTCAATGCAGGGGTAACCCCAATAAAGGACAGTTCAGGAAATGTCATTCTTTCATTTAGTAAGCTTGATGTTGAGAATAAGCAGACCCAGAATGGTAATACGAGTACAACTATACCTATCGATCTAGCACTACTGAGCTCTAGTGAATTTGGTAGAGCCATGTATACATTAAGCTCTAATGCGGCGACTTGGACGAATGGTACATCAAGGTACAATCAGTCCATTAAGAGATATACGCTGGATCAGAGCAAATTAATAGCAGCTTTTGATTATGTACGGACAGCTAATACCAATAGTCACACAATCGTATTTGAAGTTCCAGCAACAGAGAAGGCGGCTTATGTGAGTATCCCTTTGAATACTTTACAAGAGATATATGCGAAGGATCAAAGTTCTCAGATTGCTGTAAGATTAGATAATAGTATATATAGTTTACCGCTACGAAACATCAATATTGCCGAAATTACTCAAGGTCTGAATATAGTACCATCCAATATTACAATCACAATTCAAATAGAGAAGGTTCCTAGCTATTCAGCTACGACAACGCTCGAAAAGCTGAGACAATCAGGATCAAGTGTTATTATTGAGACTACAGATTTCTATGCGACGGCAGTGAATACTTCATCAAGTCAGTCTGTGCCGTTAAATTCACAAAGTGAGTACCTACTGCGTACGACTAGTGTTGTACAAGGAACAACTTCAACACTTGTGTATTTCGATTCATCGGTTTCCCAAATATCATTCATACCTACAACAATAGCAAGTGGGAATCCGAATACGACTTTAACAGCTAATGCCAAAGGGAATTATATGGTTACAGGTATAACATCTAGTAAGTTCTATGGGGACCTAGACAATCATTGGGCAAAGGATGTCATTGATGAATTAGTCTCCAAGTATGTTATTAGTGGTAGGAATGCAGTTTCATTTGCACCAAACAAGAACATTACGCGTGGCGAATTTGCAGTCTTCATTGCTAATGCTTTAGGTCTTAACGGAGATGCACAAGCAGCAACACGGTTTAAGGATGTCATAACCTCATCAGCAGAAGGTGCCTACATCGGCGCAGCTAGTAAAGCAGGGATCATTAGCGGTTATGCAGATGGCACGTTTAAAGCGGGGAGCTTCATTACAAGAGAACAAATGGCTATAATGGTGGTCCGTGCTATGAATTATGCAGGATATAAGAGCACACTGTCTGAGACACCTTCGCAAACATTGAATGGTTTTAAGGACCGTGCCAAGATTCAATCACCAGAGTCGGTTGCTAAGGTTGTTCAAGAAGGGATATTACAAGGGGTCACAGCGACCTCATTCCAGCCTAAGGGAAATGCGACTCGCGCTCAAGCGGCTGTGATGTTGAAGAGATTACTAGTTACGATAGGCTACCTTTAATATTTTAGTATCGAACAATTATATGTAATGCCATCAGTTGTCATTAACTACTTGAGACCCTATTTCCTAATGAACGAGGAAATAGGGTTTTTTTGTCGTATATTCAACCTTTTTAAAACTAAATCTATCAATTTCGTAACTTTTTCTCTTAAAAACAGTCTATTAGATGTAGTCTTTATTCATAGACAATCGTTTTGTGCAGTTTATATAACTTCGCTAATTAAGATGGGAGAGTAACATTTCATGAAAAGTAACATCGAATACAGTCAGAACAATGGGGTTAGATCGACAGGTAAAAAGTGGCTTGTGATTACGATAGCAGGCTTATTATGGATCGGTCCAGTACTAGGTAGCGGTATACCACTAAACGGTGTAGCTACAGGATCTGTAGCTAGCGCTGCCTCTGCGACGGTTAAGAAGCTGGGAGAAGAAATTATTACCTCGGGTGCTATACTTATGAAGTATCAGTTCACAACGACACGTTCTGGATCGACAGCTAAGGCGTTAGCGGATGTGATTAGAGTTGATCTCGACAACCCTAATGTGAAGCTTGATGTTATGAATGGTAAGGATGGTAAATTCACAACCAAACAAAGCACAGGAGCTATGGCTAAGGAGAATGGAGCTGTGGCTGCTGTGAATGGTGATTATTTCATAACAAGTGGAGAAGGAGCGCAAGGAGCTCCTCTGGGCGGGCAAGTAACAGATGGTGTTCTCATGTCTACTCCTGCCGATTTGAAAGGTATGTATTCCTTTGCAGTTACGACAGCGGGGGAACCACTCATTGACGAGCTAGCTTATGAAGGATCGGTTACGGCTCAAGATGGTGCGTCGTTCGCTTTATCTGGTATTAATAAAACAATCTATTATCCTGAAGGTACAGGTTCAGCCTATAGTCATGTTAATGCCATGTATATGTATACTAGCGCTTGGGCATCGAAAGACCGTCCGAAGGACAGTCTTTCTACACCTACGGAAATTCTGGTGCAGAATGGTATTATTACTCAAATATCCAATAAAGCAGGATTGTCCATCTCTGTTCCAGAAGATGGATTTATTCTGCGGACTCATGGTACAGCGGCTACTTTTGCGAATGCTCATTTCGCAGTAGGGCAGACATTGGATGTTCATTCGATGCTTCGCTCGGAGACTACAGGGAAACAAATGGATCCGACCACTATACAGACGATGATCGGTGGGCATACACTTCTAGTCAATAATGGTAAGGCATCTGCCTTTACACGTGATATCAGTACAATTGCTGGAGTTCGTGCACGTACGGCTCTAGGTTACTCGAAGGATGGGCGTTACGCATACATCATAGCAGCTGAAAAGAATGGAAACAGCTCGGGTATGTCCTTAGCTGAGCTTCAGACGTTCATGGTGAATGTTGGGGTATGGAAGGGAATGAATCTCGATGGCGGTGGCTCTACGACGATGGTGGATCGTCCCTTGGCCGAATCTAATGCGGTACTAAGCTTTGATACGGAATACGGCACAACACAACGTAGTATTGTGAATGCACTGGGTGTATTTAGTACAGCGAAACAGGGAGAGTTGAAAGGGTTCAAGATCAGTGGAGGTACTTCATTATTAATAGGACAGGAAGTATCCTATTCACTCAAGGGATATGATACGTATTATAACCCGATAGATGTGTCTCAAAGTAATCTAAGTTGGACATCTAGTAATAGTAATGTGAAAGTTAGTGGGCAGAAGATTATTGGCGTTAAACCAGGTACAGCTACCATTACTGCCAAGAGCGGTCAAGCGAATACTAGCCTGAAAGTGAACGTATTAGGCGCAAGCGAAATTTCGAGACTGACAATAGCGAATTCGAGTGCGTTGCTGAAAGCGGGCACTACCGTATCTATTCCTGTCACGGCTACAACGAGAGATGGACAGAGTAAGCAGATTGCGGCGAGCGCTCTGAAGTGGGAGTTTATTGGCTTTAAAGGGAAAGTCATAGGTGACCAACTGACCGTATCTTCTGTGGATGCTACAACTAAAGTGGGATATGCTATTGGGCGATATGACGGGTTTAGTACAGTCGTTGTTCTCTCAGGAACGGCTACAGAGAGCATTTGGGAGAATTTCGAGAATGTGAGTTATCCGATTAAATTCACAAGTAACGCAGCACAAGTTACTGGATCTGCATCGATTACTCAAGGTAGCGGCGATCATGCAAGCTCGAAGGTGATGCAGCTTCAATATGATATGACTAAAGGTAGTGGCAAGATGTATGCCTATAGTGAATTGAATGGTACAACAGGTAAGACCGTACCCGCTACTGCGACATCCATGTCTTTGGATGTGGAGGGAGATAATAGTCTAAACTGGCTTCGGACAGAACTGATAGATAGTGATGGGAAGACGGTATATGTTGATCTTGCAAAAACAATCAATTGGAGTGGTTGGAAGACGCTTAACGTTGATTTAAGTGGAAGCAATATTAAATTTCCAGCGAAATTAAAGAGACTATACGTAGTTAATGTAGAAGAAGGACAAGACGAACGAGAGTTAACAGGTAAAGTTTCTTTTGACAACATTAAATTTACGATGCCATCTTTATCTAGTGATGCTAATCTACCACAAGCAAAAGCGACGATGAATATAGGCCTCAAGTCAATGACGGTGAATGGTCAGAAAAAAGCAATAGATGTGGCTCCGATTGTGGCAAATAATACGACGTATGTTCCCATTCGATTTGTTATGGATGCTTTTGGAGGTACAGCAAGTTGGGATGCTACCAATCAAAGAATAACGGTTATACGAGGAAGCAAAGTGCTCGATCTTACGGTGGGTAAGAAGGAGTATATTCTTAACGGGAAGTTGAATAGTTCTCAAGTAGCACCTTTTGTTAAGCAAAGCAGGACTTTAATTCCACTTCGATTAGTGTCCGAGCAACTAGGCCTGAATGTGAAATGGGAACAAAGTACGAAGACCGTAACTATTGAATCATGATATGTTATGATAAGAATTGTAATGGATACGGCAAGGTTAGATATGGAGTAGAAATGGAGTAGATAAGTGGACTTTCAAGCTGAGGCATTAGATAAAGTAATCAAGAATGCTATCGAAGTGGTAGAGAGTAGTAAATATCAAATATTTGAGATCCTAGAGAGTGCTAGGGATGAATTACTTTCTCTGAAACAAGAACTTCAATTCGTGATGAAGGAAACTGAGACAACGCTTAATCGTGTTGATCAACTTGAAATAAACTATCGCCGATCAAGGATTCGGTTGACAGAAGTCAGCCGGGACTTTGTGAGGTATAAAGAAGAGGATATTAAGCAGGCCTATGAGAAGGCAACCCAGTTACAGCTTGATCTGATGATTTATCGTGAGAAAGAGATGTATCTTAAGGCAAGGCGAGACGAATTACAGAAGAGGTCTCGTAGTGTAGAGAATTCTGTAGCCCGTGCCGAAAGTGTCGGATCACAGATGGGTGTGGTCATGGAATATTTAACGGGAGAGATTGGTCAAGTCAACAAGATTATTAAGACGGCCAAGAATCGACAATTTATTGGGTTGAAGATCATCCTGGCTCAAGAAGAAGAACGAAAGCGAATTGCGCGTGAAATACATGATGGTCCTGCACAATTGCTTGCAAATCTAGTTCTTAGGACGGAAATTGTTGAAAGAATGATAGCAAAGCAGGATTTTAATATGGTCCAAGCCGAAATAGTAGATTTAAAGGGACAAGTTCGTGCCAGTCTTGAGGAGATGAGGAAGGTCATATTTAATCTGCGTCCGATGGCACTGGATGATTTAGGACTTATACCTACGCTGCGTAAATTTGTCCATGATTTCGAGGAGCGGACGAGGATTCGTTCATTGTTCGAGACAAGAGGGAAGGAACAACGTTTCTCTTCTGCTATGGAAGCAGCCATCTATCGTCTTGTACAGGAAGCTATAACGAACGCTTTTAAACATGCAGCCCCTACTTATGTATTGGTAGAAATGACATTTCAAGCACAAATGGTCAAAATCGTTATTCAAGATAACGGTTGTGGATTCAAAATCGCACTGATCGAGGAGAAGAGAAATGAGCATTTCGGATTAATAGGTATGCGCGAACGTGTGGAGCTACTAGAGGGCAGGATGGAGATCTCATCCGAACTGGAACAAGGGACTAAAATTGTAATACATATCCCGACGAACGTCGACAAGCGAAAGGAGTAACAGATGGTGAGCATTGATTCTGGGAAAGCAACAATAAAAGTCCTTTTGGCTGATGATCATCAGTTATTTCGTGAAGGTCTTAAGCGGATTTTGAATATGGAAGAGGATATGGAGGTCATCGGCGAGTGTGGAGATGGCATTCAGGTGTTGGAGTTTTGTAATGTAACGAAGCCAGACATTGTTCTTATGGATATAAATATGCCTCTAAAGAATGGTGTGGAGGCAACGGAGAAGCTACGAGGGCTTTTCCCTGATATTAAAGTTATTATATTGTCTATACATGATGATGAGAGTTATGTATTTGAGACGTTACGTAAAGGTGCTAATGGTTACCTTCTGAAAGACATGGAGGCTGAGTCTCTCATTAATGCCATTCGTTCCGTTCATGAAGGGTATGCATTCATACACCCTAAGGTAACGGGTAAATTGATTCAACAACTACGACGCATGACTTATGTGAATGAGGCCGGTGCAATGAGTGAGACTTCGGTTAAAGAAGCCGGTGTTAAATTTGTTGGCGGAGAGAATAATCCGTTAACTCGTCGGGAATCTGAAGTTCTTCGTCTTATGGCTGAAGGAAAGAGTAACAAGATGATTGGCGAGTTCCTCTTCATTAGTGAGAAGACAGTTAAGAACCATGTGAGTAGCATTCTCAGTAAGATGGATGTGGATGATCGCACACAAGCCGTTATAAACGCAATTAAATATGGTTGGGTAACCCTATAGAGTTTGTTCAAAAAGTCATCTATGGACCATGTAGTATCACAATAAGAATATGCAGCATCAAATCTAGGTTTAACCGTTGAAGGTCGTAAATTATGTAGGATCTGCGAGTGCATGTTTACGAAGCGGTTTTATCGAAAACGTGTAAACATGTAACTTCGCTACTCCTTCTTCAATTTAAACTCACCTTCCAGGCGCTGAATAGTTGAATTTTTGAACACGCAGTTATAGGTTGAATATGTGAAGTTAGCCGTTCCCTTTACTTGTGTTGTGGGCGAGAGTCGCTAGCCCTGTCACCGAGCCTCTTCTACCGGCATATATTGTCAGTAAAGAGGGAGGTGAGTTTCTATGGTTATCCAATTAATTTGGATTATTGCCATTTATGGGTTAGCTGTGGCTATCGTCCATGGACTCTACGCGTTGCGTAAGCTGAAGGGAAATTCAGTTCAGGAACATTGTATTCACTATATACTTGTAACTTCCAATCATGAAGGGCAAGTGGAATGGTATGTGCGGGCGCTGCAACTGTACGGATATTTACGGGGCAAGATCATATACATCACTGTAGTCGATGATGCGTCTAGTGATGATACGGTAAGAATCATTCAGAGGCTTGAGGGACTGTCAGGTATTTATTCATCGGTCGTCTCAGGTTCACTAGGGCGTAGAGATGAGATAAGTAGTTACTTATCAACGGAAATTCATGGGGAGATTATTATGGTAGATCTCAGAATTTCCCAGGAGGCTGATCAGATCCCCTATGTTCAGGGATAAATATCGGTATACAATCGCTAACAATTGCATATTTGATAAGGTGTGAAGCACACTCTCAAGTTCGGTATCCCCGAAGAGAGTGTGCTTTTTGCGTTGCGATGACGTGATTTTAGATTTATAGAGGAAGGAAGGAGTGAGACTATGAAAGTTAAGGTGTATGCCATTCGCTACGGAGGAAAGTGGCGAATAAAGATATCACTAGATATAAGGGTAGATCTATTATGGTGGGGGAGTATAGATCCTTCAGAACCTTATAAAATAGTACTCCTGGCTAACGAGTTACCCCTTAGCTGGGCACTCAGAATAGAGAGAGAGTTAACTAATAGACAAGTTGAAGGGAGGGTGAAAGGACAGCAACAAGGGAAAGGGAACATGAATATAACAACGAAGGGACAAGCGAGGGAACAAGATAATACAGAAGGTATGAATCACAGACAAGATTACAGGCAAGGGCTGGGGCTGAGACAAGAGCAGAGACTAAGCGAAACAATGGGAATGGATCAGTGGGGGGTGTTGCAGTGGAGACAATATATGATTCAAGTAATGAAGCATGAATTGGAAGGAGAGTACTTTCATCATTCTCATAAGTACTTAATAAGTACAGATAGGATGTGGATATGGGAATTTCATAAGGGAGCGGGAATGCCATGGGAAGGAGGGCATGTGAGAGATGTAAGGGGTATACGGAATACAAGAGATATAAGAGATTTAAGAGATTTAAGAGATTTAAGAGATTTAAGAGATTTAAGAGATGTAAGAGATGTAAGAGATGTAAGAGATGTAAGAGATGTAAGAGATGTAAGTGATATAAGTGATGTAAGTGATGAAGGAGATGGAAGAGGCGAGAGAGATTTAAGAGACGTGAGAGACGTAACGAATATGGGAGGTATAGGGAATATACGAAATGCAAGGGAGAATGAGGTAGCAAGCAATGCTACGAAGATTAGGATTCTCTGGGAGGGATCTGGAGAGGCTTGTGGAAGTAGGCGAAAAGCTGGAGATCTAGGTAGTCCGTTAGTTATGCAAGGATTGGCTAGAGAAGCAGACGTGCTAGTAGAGGTATTGCGTGGCCGTTCGCTCCTGGTAGGGGAAGTCGATGCATTAATGGAGGAGACTTCGCCAGCTATGGTCTCCACTTGGTTCACGGCTGCGCAGCTGGCCTACCTTCAGGGCCAGCTCGCCTTCGGCGCAGGCGTTGCGCCTGCCACCGAGCCGCCCCGCGGCGCCCCTTGGCGGCGGCGCCGCGAAGCTCCCCGCTGCCGACGTTGCGGCAGCGAAGCTCTGGGCCGCACGGCATGCGCCTCGTGCGGCTGCGCGGCTTGCGCCTACTGCGAGGCCTGCCTCGCGCTGGGGCGCAGCCGCGCTTGTACGCTGCTGCTTCGCGCAGCAGCGGGTCCGGCCGTGCGTGGCGCGGCCGGGGGTTACCCCACCGAGGCCATGGGCCGGTGGGGGCTGAGCGCAGCGCAGGCGGATGCAGCCAGCGCCGCGCTGCAGTTCTTGGCGCAGCCGCCGCAGGCGGGCGTAGCTGGGGTGAGCCACGCCATGGCCAGTGGCCGGTGGGGGGCCAGCGAAGCGCAGAGCGCAGCCAAGGGGCCCGCCCGCTTCCTCCTCTGGGCGGTCACGGGAGCGGGGAAGACCGAGATGATATTCCCGCTGCTAGACTCCATCCTTCAGATGGGAGGTCGTGTGCTAGTAGCCACTCCGCGTAGGGATGTCGTGCTAGAATTAGCGCCACGTCTCGCTAAGGCCTTTCCAGGTGAATCCGTGGTCACCCTATATGGAGGGAGTACAGAGCGCTGGCGACCGGGTTCATTGACATTAGCGACTACGCACCAATTAATGCGTTTCTACCAGGCGTTTGATCTCGTTGTCATCGATGAGCTGGATGCCTTACCATACATATCAATTAACACACGATATTAATTGAAAGTGATCTTTTCGATAGATGCCGGTATGAATTTACCCTTACGAGCTTGAGCTTTTTC
>NZ_JBNPWS010000022.1:0-89645 GCF_050433705.1 Paenibacillus sp. DS2015
GCACAAAAAACAAACGGCACAGGACTTTTCCCCATGCCGTTTCAGATTCCATTTTTATTTTCGCTCTTGTCTTTGAAATTAACTTAATGACATTGTGCTTTCAGGGTCTTTTTTTTGTTCTTCTTCAAAAAAACCACAGAGGCATAACGTCAATATGGTCTCTTTAAATGTAGTATCTGAGCACGTTCAGTGATGCATAGTTGATTTACAAAATGTTACAAATCATTTATATTTAGATTTACCTGATATCGAATTTAAGCACTCTACTTAGTTATGGGTAGGGTATCTTTGTGTTTTTATTCGTATATGAAATTCGTGACTTGTGGAAATTTTAGATAGAATATTTTTATTGGGAGGGAAACATAATTAATCCAATCTATGACCAACAACAAAACGTAAATACTCGAAGGAGCCCTAAAAATAAGGGGTTTCTTCTAATCATTTTATTGTTAGTGACGCTGGCAGTAACGAATCCAACTAAAGAGGATTTTGTTGAGAGTGCAATGAAAAAAATGATGGGATCAGGTGGAAGTGAATTTGTTGAAGGAATTACAAGCTTAATTGGAAGACCTCTGTTGAACTCGGTTACCGGCCGGGATAACTTCATAATTTTTTCGATTTTTAATGTTCCTGATGGCCTTGAGAATAAAAAAGTTCTAGGAGTTTTTAAGTTTATTTTTATTGAAATCTAGATAGAAAAAGGATATAGAAATGAAACATATGATTGGAGATGTGCAAATGTCGGATCAAGAGGAACGAATACGAGAACTTGAAAACCGTATTCATGTGTTGGAGAGTAATTCGAATCAAGGGAGAGGCTGTGGGAGAACAGTCTTGTGGGTTATTTTGGGATTTATAATTTTCTTATTCAGTGTTGGAATAATCCAGTTTATTGCTTCTTAAATGCGAATACCTTAGTAGGCTAATAGCATTGTGTGAACAATAACAGTCATATTCTTAGTGATGGAAGATTTGAAAGATGACAATTTTACAGTTACATTTATAGCTCCATCGTCAGGATACTTATCTTGTTCCTGAGCCTCTACACGTAACTTGATAGATCCATTAGAGTCTACTTTAATTGTTACGCTTGAACCATCGGATAATTCCTTTCCATTAACAAACCCTCCCCACCACCATTCATCCCCCACGCTGTTATTTTTGGACTAATGTTGCACTCACGAAGGTTACTTTTACCTTTGGCGTCTTTCTAGCGGCTGATAGTGGATGTCCACTTGGGACAAAAACCAATATCAACAACATGCGTAGCAATATCATATAAGAGCCATGTTACGTTATACATATAACAAATCTATCTAATCTCTAGGAGCGCCGGTTGAGGCGCTTTTTCTATTGCTCAGTAAGGGGACGTATGGTGACAACAACGGTGAATTTCAAGTATGAACACAGCGGTAACCACAAATGACACTATTTTAACGTCGGAATTGATTTGGAGTGGATGAGGATCGGAAATAGAGGTACACCAACACACCGAAAAGAGGTACAAAAAACACAAAAATAAACACAATCAAATTTGCAGCTGGACCTAAGTTTCTTTTTGAGATATCTCTAACGACCCAAATAGCAAATCCATAGTAGAGCAATATCAAAATGATCAATCCAATATCATTCATTCCTGTATCTCCCCAAAGTAATATATTTCCTAATATTTTACTACAAGAAAAGTTGATTGAATAGAAATTTATTTAAGAGGATAGATAGAAGGATGAAAGCTATAACCATCATCCAGCCATGGTGCAATCCTAGCAATATGTAAATTATCAGGCTGTTTCCTGAGCAAAAAATAACGTATCATGAAGCCCGAATCTTTCTTGCCATTAAACCCAATCCCAATTTTATGTTTTCGCATACATTAACGTGTACCCGATTGGAAAGGAGGAATTACGATGAGTGGAGTTGTTGGTGGATACGGCGGTGGAAGCGTAGGGGCAATTTTAGTTCTGTTCATTTTGTTGGTTATCATTACCAGTGCATTTTGCTTCTAAACTAATATGTATTCTTAAATAACCACATACGATAAAAGAGACCACAAAGGCTAATGCCAAGTGGTCTCTTTTAATGTATTATCTAATCGTTACTTTTTAAAAAATCTACATCCAACGTAGAATCTTGGTGGTACCTCTGATCCTCTGGATTTTAAATTTACTGTAAAACATACTTCCCTGTTCCTTTATATTTATTTATTTATTTATTTTTGTATTCCATGTAAATATACCCTCGGCTATTTCCCAGCCGCCCTCTGGATAATAGTCCCTCCAAAGCTGATGTATTCTACCCTTTTTATCAATTTGAACATCAAGATCGCCCATTAACTTTAGAACCTGTTTTAATGTCCCATCTTGAAGTCGATAAACATATAGCTGGGTATTTGAGGGTGAAAAGGAACCTGTGATGGCTATATGTTTTTCTTTGCTACTTACAGAGTAAATTTGTATATTTACCTCATCGTAATAGGCTCCATCAATTATAAATCCTGTATTGATCAAGACAATAGACCCCTTAGCGTTAATCAAATAAAAATTCCCTGAGTCTGTTAAAATAAATGATTCTTTCTTATTGTCTGAGTTAACGTCCATCGTCTTAATAATTGTAACTATCTCATTGGGATATTTCTTTTTTAAGATATCCTGAGGGGTTAATGTTTGAGCGCTTGAAACTGAGACATTTGACAAAGAAATAACAAATAATAAAATAAGAGACCCTATCAAAACTTTTGTTTTCATGTGATCCTCCGTCGTATATCTATTTTTAATTGTTGCTATAAATTTCGACAGAGAAGGAGGTACTCCTCTTTTATCCAGCTCTGTTGACTTCGGTTGGTGGGGGGCTATTTTTAAAATAGAGTAGTCCTTTATTTTAACCCTTTTTGGGAAAATAAAAGGATTTATGTTGGATTATGGCGAATAGAGGGTGAAAAGATGTTTGCAATGGGTTTGATTGCTGGTATTTTTGGGATTATTGCTTCAATAATTGCAATGTTTATTGGTGGTGTGGACGCTGCTCTGTCTGATAGTGGCACATCCCAAATAGGCGCGCTGGCGGTATCGGCATTATTATTTAGTATTTTAGGTATAGTTGGATCTGCATTTGCTAAAAGCAAGCCGAGGTTATCTGGATGGCTGATGCTAATTAGTGGCATCGCAGGATTCATAAGCATTTCAATGTTCTACATACTTTCTGGTGTTCTTTTCATTATTGCTGGATTCATGGGCATATTGACTAAAAAGAATACAATTGAAAGAACAGTCCAGTCATAGCATCAGGCTTCGTGTAACCCGGATTTTTCTATAATACAAACCTAGCTTTAGACAGAGTGCATGAAGTATTTGGAATCATTACTTAAGTTGCTTGATTTGCTGAAGACAACGAAAAGACCCTGCTGGCATAGCGCCTACAGGATCTTTTCGTGTTCTAATGAGACATATCTATTACCCTAGATACTTTTTTCTGATATCCGCATAAATTACCGCCTATCACTTAAACATCTTTTTCATAAACTTGATCATATCCAAAGTATCAAACCTTCTAATTTCAGGATGAACAATTATAATAATGCTACAAGCTTTTGATATTCTTTCTGTTCGCATCTGAAATAGATAATGCTCTCGAATGGACCGTCTGTGAAGGAAACAACTGCTAGCGAATTATCTTTTTTACGCCCACCAATAGCCGCACCTGCCAGAAGTCCAATGCCTCCGGTAAGTACCCCACCTATAAGAGCACCAGCTGCCAGTCTCATTTATATTGAACAAAGAGGGTATTTCTTCCAAATATCGAATTATGATGTAAGGGAGGTGATGAGATGAACGATATTATTCAACAGTGTCTTGCACTCGAAGATAAATATGGAAAGCTTCCTTTTGATGAGGCGCTTCCACATTTACAAAAAGGCTGGTGGAGTATAGCTAAAAAACATAATACTACAGGTGAGAAAGTAGTGGCTCAGTATCTAGAGTTTAGATCAAATAAAGCGAAGAATTAAGCATCCTAACCGGTGCTTTTTCTTTTGCCCTAATACCTCAGTAAACTTGTCTTCAGGAACTGGCTTGAAGGAACACATATCGACGTTTCTACCAATAAAGAAAGCAGCGGAATATAAACCGCTGCTTTTTCGTATCTTAAAGGTGATTCGTATCAAATTCGTATCATAGCGTAATTTCGTAGTGATCATGGGCTGCTGAAATAAGAAAAACCCTTGATACACAAGGGTTCTCAATGATGATCTGTACTGGATTCGAACCAGTGACCCCTACCCTGTCAAGATAAATAGGTTGTATCTCCTAGTGTGTAGGTATATCTAGGAATGCCTGTATATCAAGGGGTAGCGGATTTTTGTTCCTTGTATTACCTAACTACTTTCTATTGTTATTTCTAATTTGTTGCCAAAAATGTTGCCAAAATTTAAAGCAAGAAGGAAGATATCTGCTATGATTATTCTTTTCCGAAGATTAGCAGTGACTTCTTGAACGACTAACATATATCGGTTAATAAGTAGGAATATTTCTAGATATTATTTTTAAGAAGGGCGTCTTGATTTTCCCCAATCGTAAGCTAAGAAGACCTACCAGACCTGTAATAGGCTTTGGTAGGTCTTCTTCTCTGTTATCTGTTATTTCCTGCATAGTTTTGAGTCAGAGTTGAACGGTTTTAAACGTGGGATGATGCCACGCACTTGCAACTCGAATGTTTATTTAATTTTTGCTAATGACTTCGTCATCTGTGATTCATTTGACTTCACTGCATCGCTGTCCACTGTATCTGCACCTCTATAGGTGTATTTAGTATTTTGCCAGAAGTCATACGCAAACTTAACTATAGGATTATTTTCTGAGTCATCGTAATGTTGCTCAACTATATTTGCTTTGAAAATATTGGTCAACATATACTCATGATTTTTAATATCACTCAAATATGTTCCATCATTAAATTCCTTGACTATATAGTCTTCGAACTCTTTGATTTCACCTTCGTTAGGGACGTAGCTTTTAGCAAGAACGTTTACTTCATCAAATTTTTCTGTTTCCGTTTTATCGGATTTAGCGATTGTAGCAACGCTACTCTTCCAGTCAACCTTTGCTTCAGTAGACACAACTGGTTCAGTTGTTACAGCAGGTGTTGCTTCATCTGGTGTAGCTGTCTTTTCACTTGAAGGATCAATGATTGCGATGACAATAACCATGAGAATAAAAGCATAAGTGATACTTGCTAAAAACATTTTCCACTTCTTTTTACTTCTGAATCCGAAAATCTTCATGCTGTAATTTCCCCTTTGTCTCTTCTATTATTCCACATGAGGGTTGTGATTTTATGCAAGTTCATTCTACTAATAAATTGATTAAGAATCTACCACTATTATCTATAATTGTGTTTATGACGGAACAAACCTTCTTAAGTGATAATCGAAAGAAAGTGATGAATACAAAATTTCACATACATCGTAATATGAAAATGTTAGAATTGAAGAGGAAAATACCATAATTTGCTAAAAATAAACTGGAGGACATAATTTTAGGGAGAAAATGTCGTACTACTCCCGATCCCAGATGTATAAGATTCACAATAAGACAACGAGGGCGGTTATAATAAATGGAAGAGTTAGATAAAGATGTGTTTGGAGAAAGGGCTGTAAATGAGTATCCTAAAAATGGAGAAAAATTATTTAAAGAAACTAACGATTACCAAGACTTTGCCCATCAAGATCGGGATGAAGCAAGCTTTTACAGCTATCTCAAAGGTTATAAAGAGGTAAGTGATATAGCAGTGGATTTTGTAGTAGAATCAAAAGACATGTATATTTTAGGTTATCACCAGTTTCCTATTGTGTTCAATTATAGACAATTTTTGGAATTATCTTTAAAAGCATTATATTATGATTATTCAAACGAAACTATTGAAGTCAAAAGGACTAAATTAAAAAGATTTAGCCATAATTTACAGTCTGTTTGGGATGAAATAGAGCCAATGTTGTTAGGGAAAAATGAAAGTCTCAGCAATATGATGGGAGCTGTAAAAAGTTATGTGGCACAATTTCAAAGCAAAGATGGTGGTTCTATCAATTTTAGATATCCACTTAACAGGCAACTGGAACCTGTATTTACAAGGCAACAAAGAATTGATCTTGTAAATTTAAAGAAACGTATGAATGAATTAGGCAATTTTTTTACTGCTATGGATTTAGTATTAGATAATGATCAAAATGTCGAAACCTATAGGGAAGAATTGAGAGCAGACTGGGAAGCTCAATTGATAGAAATGTATGCTGAATGGGATTATCAAGCAGACTTGATAGCAGAGTGGGAGGAAAGTGAAAGAGAGAGGTTTGAAGAGGAGGAAGCTGAATGGAGAAATCAAGAAGACTTGAAGGCAGACTTGATAGCAGAATGGGAGGAAAGTAAAAGAGAGAGGTTTGAAGAGGAGGAAGCTGAATGGAGAGATCAAGAAGATTTGAGAGCAGAGTGGGAGGAAAGTAAAAGAGCGATGCTTGAAGAGGAGGAAGTTGAGGAATTAGAAGAATAGGCTAATAGAGAACCCGAATAATAAATATAAAGGATAGTTACTCAGAAACACTTTTTAAAATGTACCCATTGTAAAGGACAATTATAAAAAGGTTAGGCAACTTGTTGAAGCTGCTGTCTGTATTTTGCAGGCGGCAGCTTTTTTAAATTCCACTGGCCACGATAATGGTTGTAATAAATCATATAATCTTTAACTTCTTGTTTGACCTGCTCTAACGTTTCACAATTTTAGATATCCGTCTCATCTTTAAAATGCCCAAAGAAGGATTCTTGTGGGGCATTATCCCAACAGTTTCCTCGTCGTGACATAGATTGACCTAACTTCATTTTCTTAACTAGCTTTTGAAATTGCGGGCTCGTGTAGTGCACGCCTTGATCCGAATGAATAAAGGCATCTTTGGTTAAATGATGATGCTTTTGTTTCAGTTTATGGATTGAGTGCGATATCTAATGTGATTCTATCCGACACTTCATAAGCCAAAATTTCATTTGTCTCGGCATCTTTAATGGTCGACAAATAGGCACGCTTGCCGTTTTTGTACGTTAAATACGTGATGTCGGTTAATAATACTTTTCCTGGCACACCTTGTTTAAAATTACGTTGAAGTAGGTTTGGACAAGTTCGATGCTCCTTCGTTCTCCAGTATTTTTCAGCATGATACGCAGCAACTAAAAACGACAGTTCATCTTTATTAACTCCAAGCCATGCAGCATCAAGTTTAATATATTGGTTGTGGTGAAACTCTATCTCCCAGATTGTACACTCTTTTTGAACGATTCTCGATTTCCAAAAGAGTGCATCTTCTATTGTTTCAGAAGCGAAAACAGACTGTAAACGAGATGGAAGATGAGAAAAATACAACCTTCGTTCATATTCATAAATATTCTCGGTTAATACGTCTTGCAACGTATCTTTATTAGCTTGCTGAGCGTAGTACTTGTCACCATGTTGAGAAAGACCATCGGGATATCTGCGTTCCATTATTTCTTTCAGGAAAAAAGGATAGGTATTAATTTGTGATAGATTGATGGTGTCATTTTCTTTTAAAGAATTATTTCTATCAATATGGTAAGCACGCAATATTAAACCTCCTTGAGTCAGATGGTATAACCATTCGACAAATAAGGAGATTTTACCTTTATGTCCTCATAACTATGGGGGCTATTTGTATTTAGATAGAAAAGGGGGAAGTTGTATGGATGAAACTACAGAAATATTACAACGTCTGACACGTGTTGAGACCAAACTGGATGCCCAATTGAATGCTAAAGATATCGCACAGGAAGCATTGAGTTCAGCAAAATCAGCACACCATCGACTTGATGAGATTGAAGCTGATCAAAAGTGGCTTTGGCGCACAATTGGTGGATCAGTAATAGGTATCGTGATGGCTGCTATAGTGACTGCAGTTAAATTAGGGGGGCTATAAAGTGGCCACACTTGAAGATTTAAAAAAGAAGTCTGCTGCAGAGATAACGGACAAGCTTATTCCAGCTGTGAAACTAGGGTTGGAAAAGCTTGTTGAACGATGTTATGCAAAGGGCGTAGAGATTCGTATCACGTCCGGTTATCGTTCATCAGCTCAGCAACAGTCTATCTATGATCAAGGACGTACAAAGGCAAGTAAAGCTAAAGGCGAAAAGATAGTTTCTAATGCAAAGCCTGGCTATTCGATGCATAACTACGGTTTAGCCGGTGATTTTGTCTTAACCAGAAATGGCTATGACCTGACAGCAGACAGTAACAGTAACGGAATATCAGATTGGTTGGAAGTTGTGACACAGGCGAAATTATTAGGTTTTGAGTGGGGTGGGGATTGGATCAACTTTAAAGATCGCCCTCATATTCAAATGGCGTTCGGATTGAGCGTAAGTAAGCAATTATTAAAAGGCATACGCCCCACTCAGGCACAAATGGATGAAGTGATCAAGAAAATTAAAGCACTGGAGGATGATTCAGATATGGCTAATATCAAAGAATTGGAAACGAAGATTCAATTACAAGGTGAAGCGATTGAAGCACAGGAGAAGCGTATGGTTTCATTAGAGAAGCGTGTTAATATCACAGGTAATCAAGCGCCACCCGAATGGGCTCATAAATCTTTATCAGCAGCTAAGAGAGCTGGAGCGATCACAAAGACAACTGATAAAAGTCACGCTGATTTGTTAGCCATTCAGATGAATTATAATCTAGGTCTCTACGATTCGGGAGTTATTCAGCTTATTAACTTAAATAAGGAGGGAAATAAGTAATATGGAAAATCAAAACTTAGTTGATGTGTTGGTCTTCGCTTCGGTGTTGGCCGTTTTTGTGTTGGCAGGGGTTGAATTAGTAAAGAGAATGGTTAATGTTCCTAAAAATATATTGCCGCTGATCGGTTTGGTGATTGGGCTCATTATTGGTGCCGCATTTTATCCATTCACTGAGCTAGCTATTGCAGAGAGATTGTGGGCTGGAGGACTTGCTGGAGTGAGTGCTACCGGTCTTTTTGAATTGGCGTTTAATAAGCGTGCCGGCACAACTAAAGAGTAAATTTAATAGGAGCCTTCCGATTAGTGTCGCGGAAGGCTCCTATAGTTTATGTAATACTTTGCTCTTATTAAGAGCTGGGGTTAATATGGAAAATCGTAATAATTTAATCGTTTTATGTTATTATATACCTGAATAACATATCAAAGTATTTTTTTGAGGAGGAAGATAAGCGATGGCTATTTACGTGTATTTGGATCAAAAATTCTACAAGAAGGTTGATGAACCTAAAGATGTGAATTCGGAGGAAATGGGGAAAGTTGCGATTTCCGGAAGTGAACAACGTGAAGATGGGGACTATAATTTGTACATTGTGACAGTAGAGTAAAAGCAGACAAAGTAAAAGTACATAAGCTTATAATATATTACAAGAGAAACGAATCCCTGAAGCTGTGATGCCAGAGGGTTTATTTATTTTCAACCTCAATATAATCTCCTTTTAAGGCTCATTATCGAAATGATACAGGTTTAAATAGAATGATATTTATAAAATTGTCTCGAGTAATCGGAGACACAGGAAAATATAAATCTGATTTGGAGGTTTAATAAATTGTCTACATACTCTAAGCGATTAGATAACGTTAGCCTTGACGATCTTCAGCAATTTGCACAATTCAATATGAAAGAGGATCAACACCATGAATTTAAAGGAGAGATGCCGCATGCGGACTCTTTCTGTGCAGCCATCACATCCTTTGCAAATACCTTTGGTGGGGATTTCTTTCTTGGAATCGATGCACCCGAAGATGGTACGGTGAGTCTACCAGGGATCGCGACGACGGACACTGATAAGGAATTACTGAAGTTCATGAATATCCTCCAGAATGGAGTAGAGCCCAAGCTCCCCCATATAGACACCAAGGTTTTTCAAGTCAGTGAGGGATGCTATGTCTTTTTGTTTCGGGTAGGACGTAGTTGGGTTCGCCCTCATCGAATCAAAGGTTCGGCCAAGTTCTATTCAAGAAAGTCGAATGGGAAGTTCCCGTTAGATGTCTTCGAGTTACGGCAGATTTTCGCTGAAAGCGGGGATTTCGCTAATAAGGTGCGTCAATTTAGAGAGGAAAGAGTACTGCACCATTCATTAAAATTTGGTTCAAAGCCTTTTACCCTTGTCCACCTCTTACCAGTGTCCTGTTTTGAAAATCGGTTTGCACTAGACCTCTCTCTATTCTCCAGTCTCCGTCTAACTCCAATGGCCAGTGCAGGTTGGAATCCTCAAATTAACTTCCATGGTATTTACTCAGAAGCAGATGGGAAAGAAGAACTCTCGCTGACTCAGGTCTTTCGTAACGGGATTATTGAAGGCGCCTCGAGTAGGTTAACAAGAGATTGCCGAATCTCATCACAGGGTGTTCCTAAGAATATTTTTAAGTTCGTGAATCAGAATGTTATGAACTATGAGATGATGGGCATGCAAGAGCCCTTTTATGTTATTGTGTCTATGTACGGTGTCCAAGGTTACGTATTTGAGATCAACCGGGAGAGGTTTGACTCTCCTCCACCGCTTGACGAAGATAGGCTTATTTTCCCAGAAGTTATTATCGAAACGCGGACTGACCTGAAAGAACAACTGACCCCAATTTTTGATGCACTATGGAACGCTTTTGGGTTCATGTCGTTCACTGAGTAAGGTTACTTAATGGTCTGAATTAATAAATTGGATATTTAACTAGTATAACACCAATGTGGTCTTTATCTATTTCTAACCCCAATATAATCTCCCTTTAAGGTTCATCTTCTAATATAAAGATAACCCATTTTTATTGATGTGTACGAATAGCTCTGCTGACTTCGGTTGGTGGGGTTATTTTTTTGTTTGGGTAGAGATGTATTTTCTGGGAAAAATGAAATTGTTTACATAATATTACAATATAACTATAATTATATGATAGTCAGGATTAGGAGTATTGCTCTGTTTCTGATGATAGTTATGGGGAGGTTAGGAGGAGTATGAAAATGCATATTATTAATTTCAGGTATCCTGGATTAAATTTGGATTACGGTATTGAATGGGCTGCTGAAAATCAGATGATACTAAATAACATTGAAAGCGAATTAGTTGCGACGGCTATTTCTTTAAGTTACTTTGAGATGGAGAGAAGCAAGCCCTATGAATCCCTTTCCGTTACATTAAAAAGAGAAAAGACTCGGATAAATGAAATTCTGTCAGAGAATCCACAAGGCATAGATGTTGATCTTATTCTCAAAAGAGAAAAATGGGCTCGGGGTGAAATACCAACAACATATCAACACTCAGTTGAGTTTGTATTTGCAAAATCCTTTTTGTATAGCGTGGATGCAATATTCAAACTATTGAGAGTGCTAGCCAAAGTTGAAGATATCCCTTCAGAGATTCCTGTAATAATCAAGGAGTTAATATCGAAGTATCCCAATGTATCTAAGTTAAGGAATTCTGAAGCTCATAAGGAGGATCGTATTAGAAGGATAGGGAGGGAAGGAGTAAAGATTAAATTAAAACCTCTCCGTAACAATATTATACGCTCTAGTACCGGAATGCTGATTTCGAGTACCTTGAATGATAATAAACTGGGGTATACTATGGATAATGGAAAGTATGGAGAACTAGAGGTTAGTCTTGATACATTGAACGTATTAACAGAAGCGTATCAAAAAATACTTGATTCCTTTGATTGGATTGGTCCAGCTATACAATTTCCAATAGAATAACGTTGAGTTATGATTACCCCGACAGACATTACGTCTGCGGGGTAATGTCTGTTTAGATGATAAAATTCGAACTCTCCCCAGTTGTGGGACAACTCCTCCAGAACGAAGGAGAATATCAACTATTAGACTGAAACTTAATAACTTAGGGGATTATACTGAAGAAGCTTTACTCTCTGATTGCTTGCTGCTGCTATATGTAGTTCCTTTTTAACGGATTTTGTACTCATAGGCTTCCCCATTTATTTTGATTTCTGCACTTAACGGTTTCTCATCAGTTTCTATTTCCTTAGGGACTTCTGCTAAATATAGCAACGTTCCAGTTTTTAATGGTTGGATACTTGATATATTGGCATACGTGAAGTCTTCACCGCTACCTTCTTCGAGAATTGTGAAGGTCGTATATTCATATTTGCCATCATATTTAAATTTAATATCAGCTAATGTATCAGCTGTTTTACCCGAATCGGCAAGATTCTTTATTTTTAAAGTTATTGCCAAATAGGTTGAATCAGCTTCCTTCGACTCGTAATAAGTATAGTATGATCCAGGGCTAGAAGGTTCAATTTTTTTGGAAAACTGTGTCTTTGACACAATGACCTCAGCGAAATCCTCGATTGAATAAGGCTGACCTTTCATGAGTGTAATGACCTGTGGCGTTAGATCCTCTTGTTTGACTTCTTTAACATCCTCAGACACTGCTAGTGAGTCCGAATCTTTTGCAGCTGTGCTAAGTGATGCTTGTTCCCCTTTCAACTGCTCGTTCTCTTGCTTCAAGGCACTAATCTCGGATTCCAATTTCTTTAATTTGGTAGAGTCATTAGAAGCGCATGCTGATAGCAACAACATGATAGATGCGAGTAGCAATCCAATTTTCATTTTCATTTCAATTCCCCCAATATCTGATAATAAATGGCATTACTAGTCTATCAGAACTAGGAATATATATCCATATTTTCACAAAATATTTATAGGTTCCCTCATATGTTCCGGTAAATCCTTTTTTTGATACATACTTATATCAAGCCCAGGTATTTCCTCATTAACACAGATACTTCAGCAGTTACAAATTCCCACCTCATTGACATTTCCCCGGTTAGCCCTCGACACTTAAAATATGCGTGTACTCCATCTACATACCGATGTTCTTCATATACCTTGATTCCACGTTTTAGAAATTCTTTACGCACTCCCGATAGCTCTAACGTGACGTCCATCATGGCCTTCTCAATCACCTCACTGTAAATGGGTGTCTTAAATAGATCTGAACCCATAATCTTATTGTCACGCTCGAACGCCGTAAGGATAAGAGGCAACAACAAATACTTTTTGACTAGTCTTTGATCCATTGCAGATATTGGTTCTCGGACTCTCATAAATCAGCACCACTTTCCAACGTTTTCGTTAATCACATTAAACCATAATATATTTCAATTAACAAGAACATACGTTTGGTATATACTGTGAACATAAGAGATAGTAATAGGGTTACTAGTTACTATTAAAAACAAGATTAATGGAGGGGATATTCTTGGGGAAATTAGTAACTGTTGATATCGATCAGGAAGAAGTCTTGAAGATGTGCCGAGAGAGAATCAATACATTGATTAAGGAAGTAGATGCGGAATATGTATTTTGGGATAGTAAAGAGCTAATGAAACGGACCTGTATGAGTTGGAATACAATTCAAAATACATTCTTTTTTGATCCGAGATTTATTAAACATAAAGTGGGGACTAAATGGTATTTCCCCGTTAGAGAGACTAGAGAATTCCTTGAAAAATGGTTGAGAGAACAGCCGGTTGGAAAGTACTGAATTAAACTCACTGAGTTGTATCAATGTACATTAAGGAATAAATGTGAATTAAGGAGATGCAAGCGGAATGATAAAGCGAGAACCATACGAGAGGCAGTTCATAAAACTTATGGCTAAAGGGATGAGGATTATAATCGAAGAGAGAGAACAAGAACTTGAAATGAAAGAAAAAGAATGTAAAAATATATCCAAAAATAAAAACGATTCCTAATATTTGAAGGAAATTAAACTAAGATTAGAATTATATTCTTTAGAAGTAGCGTTACAAAAAATAATATAAATTAAGAAGGAAATGCCCATTCTATGGATATTTCCTTCTTCGAATTTTCAGGGATTCCACAGAATGATATTGGATATTAATAATGGAGTAATTTAAGTGATGGCTTATTTATTTTTTTCGGCCGCCATTGAAAAGGGGGTTGAGATAGGTAAAAAAATAAGATAACAAAAAAAGCTCTAGAATTTTGCTTGAGCTTTTTTGTTTCCTCCCCCAATCCTCCCCCAATCCATTGAAAGCATCTAATAGATATACTTCTGGAAATAAGAAAAACCCCTGCTACACAAGGGTTTTCAGTAATGATCTGTACTGGATTCGAACCAGTGACCCCTACCCTGTCAAAGTGAAATTATTGACCTAGAGAGACCTAGTGAACCTTGAAAAACCTTGGTATAAGTGGATTCTTGGAATGTAACCTCGAATGAGAATTAGTGATAAATAGGGTGGGAAAGTGAATCTCGTCCCCAATCCGTCCCCAACTTGTCCCCAAGAATTTTATTTTGCGGAGGGATTACTTGAGGTGTTAAGCTGGAGGTTTTGCGGGGAGAATTTATTGAACTTTTCAGCAGTATCACGGCTGAGTTTTTTTGTGACGTGAGCATAAATATCAGACGTGGTTTGCTCTCTAGCATGACCCAGTTGCTTTTGGATTGCCTTCATGGATGCTCCAGCTTCAATGAGCAGCGTGGCGCAGCTATGCCTCAGGTCATGGAACCGTATCTTTTTTAGACCACGTCTTTCTGTGAATCGGCTCCACCATCTGTAAGGATATGAGTGATAATAGGGATTCCCGAATCCCCCGTGAAAGACATACTCACGTTCTTCACCTTTCCAGACCTTCATTTCCTTTACCTCCCACATTTCCTTTACCCATTCTTTACGATAAATTCTTAACTCATCCATGTACCAGTCCGGGAGAGTGACTGTCCGTTTTGAGCTCTTGTTTTTTGGACCCTTCTCAATCGCCTTACCCTTCTCAGTTAAGGATATGCTATTAACTACATCTATTGTGCCGTTAATTAAGTCAATGTCTTTCCACTCTAGCCCAACTAGCTCACCACGACGAAAGCCACCGATCATGGCACCTAGGATAAATAACCTCCATTTTCGTGGTTCATCATATAGGGCAGCAATAATCACTTTTGCTTCGTCCTCGTCGTAGTACGCACTCTCTGTCTGTACAACTTTAGGTCGTTTAACTCCAATTATCGGATTGGCTTTGATAAACTGCCATTCGGTTGCTCTTTGCAAGATGTTTTTCAGTATCCGATAAATATACTGGATGGTGCCAGACGACAGCGGCTTGTCCTTGCCATCTTTACGGGCTTCTGGTTTGGCGAGATCCGTAAAAAAGGTAACTAGATGGATTGTCTTTATGACGCCTAACTCTTTATGCCCTAGTTTATCCTTGAGGTGTGACGCGTAGTAGGTCTGATAAGTTTTGTAGGATAAAGGGGATAGGTTATCAGTATTGGCCGCATATTTCGGCTTCCATTCGTTTTCAAAAAAATGATCCAGAGTCATCTTCTGAGGCTTGATATATTCACCCGATTCTATCTCCTTCTTAAATTCGTGCAGTTGATCATCTAGGTATTCTTGTAGCTTTTTGGTTGTTCGCAATAGTGCTTTGTCATCAATCTTAATTGTCTTTGTTTGTTTATCGCGCACACCAGAATCTCCGGCCTCAACAATGAGTCGCCAACTGTTTGAACCTCTTTTTTCTATGCTCCCACTTGCCATTCTTCTTCCTCCTTACAAACACATGTTCTATTTTTATATATAGTAAACCGCCTTGCAGCGGTGGAAGCGCATAGGTTATAAGTAAAACTTATGTAACTCCCGAGGTATGGAGCAGCGAAGCAGGTAAGTTTCTTTACTCTCCCCAATCTCAGGATCAGTGGTGTGTGTAAGGAGTTTCAGTGCGAACCGATTAGCCTGACATTCAAACTTCCCCACGTTAAAGAAAGAATGCTCATCCAGCCAGAAGCGGTTAAATCCTGGGTGGAGTCTGTCATGGGCGAGCTCGTGAGCACATACAAATCGTTGCCAATGATCGTCGAGATTTTCATCAATAACAATGAATCTTCGTCTTAATGTTCTATAGTATAGACCCCGTGTCCCATCTCCAAAACTTGTGAATCGGATCAAAATATTCATTCCCTCGGATATTTGAAACGGATCATTTGTTCTAAATTTCCGAACAAGCTTTGTAATAGTATCATCCAAGTTGTCTCACCTACCCGTTGGAGTTATCTGTGGGGCCCTTCTTGTTTTTCTTTCTACCATAGGTTTTCTTGTTCAGTTCTTTAGCTTCCCAGAATAACCCTGTAAGAACGTCCATAACACGCTGCTTAGCTTCCCCTTCAATAGGCACGCCGTCAAACATTACAGGTGTGTCTTCCTCAAGCATATGCTTAAAATCTCTAGCGTCTTTTGAAGTGGCCCATTCGGGTATTTGGGATGGTTCATTGTGATCATCTCTCGCAAAGGTTTCTTCAAAGGACTTTAATTGATTGGGACTCTCATATTCTGTGGCTTCATTGAAATCTTCATTCGCAAAGATCTCTTCAATACTCCTTTTATCTTGTGGACCATCATAGGCTGGAGGTTCTTGGCGTGCGTAGGCTGATGTTATCGCGTAGGACGAAACGCCTAGGTAGCGACTCAGGCGATCTAATAATCCATCCTTTTCGTAGTCCAGTGGAGTAGGTTGTAGGTTATCAATATTTTGTAATTTATCCAATGGGATTTTTGTTTGCTCCGATAATTCTTCCATTGTAATTCCTATCTCAGTGAGACGGTTTTTGATTATCGCTCCGAGAGAATTATTCGATATATAGTCTAAAGATTTATCGAAATAATCAGCAATTGCCTGTAGTGCGCTGATTTGAGGGTCTTTAGTTCTGCCATTTAGTATTTGTGTAAGCGTAGAGTAGGGGATTCCAGTATCCTTTGATAGCTTGTATCTACTGATCCCCTTTTCCGCCATCAACTCTTCTATTTTACTGTACACGTTCATTTGACAAATCCTTTCTCTTTTAAGTTATAACTCATAGGAGTAATAGTAACTCATAAGAGTTAGATATGTCAAGTTATAAAGAGTTAAATGCAGAAAACCAGACATTTTATAACGTATATGAGTCACACCTAACTAGACAGTAACTCACCTGAGTGATAGTGTTGTTTTAAGAAGGAGGCGAAACACATGGGGATGCTGATCAAAAGTAACGTGGACAAGCTACTCGAAAGCAAGGGGTGGACGCTGTATCGACTTAGTAAGGAAAGTAAAGTGTCGATGACGGTCATTTATAACCTAGGAAGTAGAGAGCATGGACCGACTGCAGAAACGCTTATTAAAATAGCTGATGCTTTGGGAGTGAAGGTAGATGCTTTGCTGAGATGAAAAACGGGAGGGAAAAACTTATGAGTCAATTTCAAGTTATCAATCATGCTGAACAGCGTGTGCTGACAACAGCGCAACTCGCTGAGTCATTCGGTACAGAAACAAAGATTATCAGTAAGAATTTCGAAAGAAATGAAAATCGCTATTCAGCAGAAAAGCATTTCTTCTTGATCCAAGGTGAGGAGTTAAAGGAATTCAAAGCTAATCGTCAAATTGACGATAACCTCAAATTTGCCCCTAGCATATATCTCTGGACTGAAAAGGGAGCTTGGATGCACGCGAAGTCACTCAACACAGATCAAGCTTGGGAAGCTTACGAATTACTAGTAGATGATTACTACAGCGTGAAGATCAATACTCAGGCGTTATCGCCGGAATTGCAATTATTCAATCAAATCTTTAATTCAGTGGCTCGAATGGAGTTAGAGCAATCGAAGTTGAAAAATGATGTAGATGCAGTCAAACAGCAAGTTGAGAATCAAAATGAAATCCTTGCCTTAAATCCGATTGATGGCCGTAAGAAGGTAACAGGTCTTCTTAATAAAGTTGCTCAATCTCTTGGTGGTGGTAGTTCCTATCAAGATGTTCGTACTGACAGTTACAAAAGACTAGAAGATCGGGCAAGGTGCGATTTAACTAAGCGAGTAGTGAATAAGCGTCAGCGGATGGCGCTAGAGGGTCTAGCTAAAACCAAGATTGATAAAGTCAGTAAGCTGGATGTGGTTTTTGAGGATGGGAAGTTGACAGAAATCTATTTCGCCATCGTGAAGGAAATGGCTATTCAAAACCGGATTGAAGCTGATGTCTCATGACAGCCATTGAGCAAGCCATTGCTGATATGGTGGCAGTACAAGTTGCCGATGCTGAGAAACGTATTATGGAACGACTTTCAGTTTCTTCCGATAAAACCTTATCTTTTTCTAAAACTTGTGAGTATCTGCAGATGTCGGAGTATACGTTGCGAAATCTGTGTAAGGCCAAGCGCATTCCGCACCGGACCGTAGGGGCAGAGGGCAGTAAAAGTCCACGTTACCTATTTAGTAGTTCATCTCTAGATCGTTGGAAAAAGGAAGAAGAAGATCGGAATTATTGCTCAACAGGTGGTGTAAGCCAATGAGTAAGGTTCTGGATCTAGCTACTGATGAAGTAATCGACTACTGCACTAATACAGAGTGTGGGACTGAGATCATACTCGGTCAAACTGCTTGGATGTACGGGCATGAAATGTGTTGTAGCTCAAAATGTCTACTGACCAGATTAGGTGTGGTAGCGGTGACTGCTGGGAGGGATAGTGGTGATCGTTCGGCCAGGTAACATTTACTCGTTCCAATACCTCAATGATAAGCCTGTAACGTGGGTGGTAGATGTAGCAAATGTGAAGGCAGACAAAGTACACATGCACAAACAACGTGATGGCAAACCCAAAGAAATGAGTTTGAAACGCTTTGTTAGCTTGTACGAACGTTACGGGGTAGACCTTGAAGGGAGGTGAGACAAGAGGATGAACGTAACCGGAAGAGTTTGGCTAGAGCTGACACGCGATGAACGTATGGTCGTACTGAGGTTCGCAACAGAGGAAAACGCTAAGAAATGGATAAAAGCCACTGCGCCAACAGTAGCTTAGGTAAAACAAAATATAGTTAAGGTCAGTTTAACCTGATCGAGAGGAGAATGCAATATGAAAGCTACAGGAATTGTACGTCGCATCGATGATTTGGGCCGAGTGGTTATACCTAAGGAGCTTCGTCGGACGATGGGAATTGCCGATGGAGATCCTGTTGAGGTATTCGTAGAAGGAGATAGGATCATTCTTCGTAAGTATGCACCTGGGTGTTGCTTATGTGGCATCGTGCGTGATTCTTTAACGCCTCTTTATCCAGACAAACTTGTGTGTAAACCGTGTGTAGAAATGATATTGAAAAATGAAGAAAAGATATTGAAAGCAATGAGCACTAATTAAATTCATTTATAGGAGGACTCATATATGTCAGTACAAATTACGATTAACGGCGATAACGCCGCAGAAGCTATTCAGGAGTTCGCTACCTTATCCGCTGCCTTTACAGGACAAGCCTCTGCACCAGTTACAGCATCATTGGAAGATTTAAAACCTACGCGTCAAACTCGTAAAGCCTCTGATCCTAAGAAGGAAGAAGTTAAGGAGCCTGAGACAGTGAAGGAAGACACTCAAGCGGAACAAGACCAAGAACCTGCAGGTGATACTGTAGATATTCCTACTATTGTAGACCTTCGGGCTAAGGCACAAGAAAAGGGCAAAACGCCGGAGGCTAAGAAGGCGATCAAGGCGTTGCTTGATAAATTCGAGTCGAAATCTGTCTCAGATGTTCCGGAAGATATCCGTACCGAGTTTATAGCTGAGCTTGAAGCGTTATGACGCAACCAGCACATGCTGAAAGAGCTCACGCCCTGTTAGGAGCATCCAAAGCGGATCAATGGATCAATTGCCCACCGAGCGCAAGAATTCAAGAGAGCATAGCAGATAAGCAGAGCGAGTACGCAAATGAGGGCACACTGGCGCATGAATTGTCTGAAATTATGTTGCATCGTCAGTTACTTCCCTGTAATTCAAAACAACGGAAGCAGTTAGAAAAGGCTCTAGAGAAGATTAAGGCTAATCCTTTGTATGATCTGGAAATGGAAAGCTCAGTTGCGGAGTATGTTGATCTAGTAGCTGAACGCTTCATGGAAGCAAAGGCTCGTAGTGTAGATGCCGTCTTGCTGCTGGAGGATCGATTGGACTTCACTGAATGGGTACCGGATGGCTTTGGTACAGGTGACGTTGTGATCATTGCTGACGGTGTACTTGAAGTTATTGATCTCAAATACGGTAAGGGCGTTCCCGTTAGTGCTTTCAACAATCCTCAGATTCGACTATACGGGCTTGGCGCATGGCACGGCTATAACTACCTTTATGGGATTAATGAGGTCCGTATGACTATTGCTCAACCGAGATTGGACAGCGTTAGCACAGACTCTATGGCAATAGGTGATTTGATCGAGTGGGCAGAGTCAGTAGTTAAGCCTGCCGCAGAGTTAGCCTTTGCAGGTGAGGGAGATTTTAAAGCAGGTGATCATTGCCGCTGGTGCAAAGTCAAAGGCAATTGTCGGGCTAGAGCTGATGCAAATATGGAAGCTCTCCATTATGAATTTAAAGAGCCTGCTTTGCTTAGTCTGGATGAAATTGGATCGATTCTCTATGTTGCTCAGCAGTTGAAGGTATGGGCTAAAGATGTAGAAGATTACGCCTTCGACCAAGCGAAATCGGGGAATAGAATTCCTTTGTGGAAGTTGGTAGAGGGTCGAAGCAATCGAGCCATTACAGATAAGGATCAAGCTGAGAGCGCACTTGCCGCTGATGGTTGGGACTTAGATATTATTTCTCCTCGTTCTTTACTTGGAATCACAGCGTTGGAGAAAGTGATTGGAAAGAAGCAGTTCGGTGATCTGTTAGGTGATCTGATTGTGAAACCACCAGGTAAGCCCGTGCATGTTCCTGAGACGGACAAGCGTCCAGAACTTAACAGTCTTGACGAAGATTTTGCTGGTGAGGGTGACTGGCCAGAAACGTTAGACTCGCTCGGAGAATTATCTATTCCGCATTAAATTACTTAACTAAAAGGAGAAATGAACAATATGGCAATTGATAACACAACTACTAAGGTAATCACAGGAAAGGCTCGCCTATCCTATGCACATATTTTTGAGGCATCTTCAATCGATGGTGGGGAAGAGAAATTCAGCACTTCGATTTTGATCCCAAAGTCGGACAAGGCAACGCTTCAGAAAATTAAGGCTGCAGTTGATGTACTGAAGCAACAGGCTATGGATAAAAACAATGGTAAGCTTCCTGCTAAGTTTAAAACTCCTCTACGTGATGGAGATGAGGAGCGTCCAGATGATGAAGCATACGCGGACCATTATTTCTTTAACGCTTCCAGCAAGAATAAACCAGGGATTGCGAAGCCTGTAGGTAAAGACGGACAAGGTAAGACGAAGTTTCAGGAGATCACGGACACAACGGAAGTGTATAGCGGATGCTACGCGAAAGTGAGCGTTAACTTTTATCAGTTCGATGTGAAGGGTAATCGGGGTGTGGCTGCTGGTCTTAACAACATAGTCAAGATACAGGATGGTGACCCATTAGGTGGTGGTCGTGCAAGCATTGGAGAAGAATTCTCCGGTGAGGATTTTGACACTGATGACATTGGTGATGACGATGATTTCTTGAACTAATATTTCTTACATCTTAGAGGGGTTTCCGCAAGGAGCCCCTTTCTCTATCAAATTTTTAGGAGGAATCACAATGCAAATCAATGAGTTGGTCAAAATAGCCCATGCAAATGCAGTAAGTAAAGGTTGGTGGGATAAGGAACCTAGTTTCGGTGAAACCATTTCACTGATTCATTCGGAAGCATCTGAGGCATTGGAGGATTATCGGAATGGAAAGCCTATAAATCAAAACTGGTACGAGAAAGAAAATGAAACGAATATTTTTGAAACGGATAAACAAGTGACTCCCGAATGGAAACCGTGCGGCATCCCGTCAGAACTAGCAGACGTGGTTATCAGAGTGTTTGTTACTTGCGGAAGATATGGGATTGATCTGGAAGCAGCTATCAATGAAAAGATGGCATACAACGCAACACGTCCTCAGCGACACGGCGGGAAAGTGATATGACCGTCTTACAGATTGATATTGAAACCTACAGCAGTGTCGATCTACTCAAGTCAGGCGTATACCCGTATGTGGAAGCTCCAGACTTTGAAATCCTAATATTCGCTTATGCCTTTGATGATGAGCCCGTTAAAGTAGTGGATTTACTAGATTTTGAAGAGATACCTCAAGAGGTTATGGATGCCTTGGAAGATCCGGAAATCCTTAAGACAGCTTTTAACGCTAACTTTGAACGAACGTGTATTGCAAAACAGTTTGGTTCACCGATGCCACCGGAACAATGGCGATGCACAGCAGTTCACGCACTCAACTTAGGATTACCCGGTCATCTGGACGGCGTATCTAAGGTCCTCAAAGTAGATCATCAGAAGGACGCTGCAGGTAAAGCACTCATTAAATATTTCTCTGTCCCTTGTAAGCCAACCAAGGTCAATGGTGGCCGTACTAGGAACCTTCCGTACCATGCACCTGAGAAATGGCAAGAGTATAAGAACTATTGCGGTCAAGACGTGGAAGCTGAACGTGATGTAAGGAAGCGACTACTTAAGCATCCGATCTTAGAGAGTGAACACCGATTATGGGCTTTGGATCAACGTATCAATGATGCAGGTATTCGACTGGATCCGTTACTTGTAGAACGGGCGATTGAATGTGACGCCGACTTTCAACGTCGAAGACTTGAAGAAGCGAAGGAGCTCACAGGATTAGATAACCCGAACAGTGTCGCACAGCTTAAGACATGGCTTGAGGAAGAGGAAGGTATTCAGGTTGAAGCTCTGACGAAGGATTCTGTTCCTATATTGTTAGAGCAAGTTAAAGGTGATCGTGCACGGCGGATGTTAGAGCTGCGACAAGAAATGTCCAAGACTTCAGTTAAAAAATATGAGGCTATGGATCGGGCACTATGTTCCGATCAACGTGTTAGGGGATTGCTTCAATTCTATGGAGCTAACCGGACAGGCCGATGGGCTGGAAGATTGGTACAAGTGCAGAATCTACCTCAAAACAAGCTTAAGGATTTGGAAATGGCGCGGAATCTTCTGCTTGCGGGGGATTACGAATTAATAGAATTACTATTCAGTAGTGTACCTGGTGTTCTCTCTCAGTTAATCCGTACAGCCTTTATTCCTCTTGAGGGAAACCGTTTTATCGTTTCCGACTTCTCAGCCATTGAAGCTAGAGTCATTGCTTGGCTTGCAGGAGAAACGTGGCGACTTGACGTGTTCAACTCTCACGGCAAGATATACGAAGCTTCGGCGGCTCAGATGTTCCACCTGACTTTGGAAGAGATCACAAAGGATTTACGGAGTAAAGGTAAGATTGCAGAGTTGGCACTTGGTTATGGTGGCGGAGTCGGGGCGCTGGAAGCTATGGGCGCTTTGAAGATGGGGCTAATAGAAGATGAGCTTCTACCTCTAGTTAAAACATGGAGATTCGCAAACCCTCATATTACTCAACTTTGGTGGGACGTGGACAGGGCTGCTATGACGGCTGTAGAGGATCGAACGCTGGTTAAGTTACAATTCGGCTTGTCGTTCAAATATGACTCGGGTTACTTATTCATCAAATTGCCATCTGGTCGCCGTTTGGCTTACGTAAATCCTCAAATCAAAGAAGGTAAGTTTGGAAAGCCTGCACTCACTTATGACGGTGTGGATCAGACCAAGAAGACTTGGGGTCGCATTGATACTTACGGACCCAAGTTAGTCGAGAACATTGTACAGGCGATTGCTAGAGATTGCCTAGCTGAATCAATGATCCGCTTAGATGTTTCCGGTTATAAAACCAGAATGCACGTCCATGATGAAGTGATTATCGATGAGCCTATTGAGAATGACTGTATGGAAGAGATCACAACGATCATGGGTCTACCTATTGACTGGGCACCAGGCTTACCTCTTCGAGCGGAAGCCTTTGAAACTAGTTTCTATATGAAGGACTGAGGTGATTCCGATGAGAAAAAACGCAAGTTCGCATCCCGGATCGGATGCTATTGACGGGATTGAGTATGACGGATTTAAACGTATGAAATTTCATCCTGATTTTCACTTTAATCACGGCAAGCCCTTCACTATGGATGATCTGGAGTACCTGTGTACGTTTTATGAAATTGACGATATCAGAACCTTGGCATTTGCGCTTGGTAAGACGGAGCATGTTTGTCGGACAAAATATGCAATTCTTAAAAAGGCAGGGCTTGTTGAATATTATCGCAACCGTTATAAGCGGCGTTTGGAGGTTGAATGCTATGCAGGCTGTTGATCCTTACTTTCAAGATATCCCTTGGGACATTATCAAAGATGATAACGGGCGCGTGATCGGTGAGGTCTATAGGATCTTATCGATACCGCCGCCAAGGAGGAGACAAAACAGATGTCACACTATTTCTACAATACCCCAGAAGAATACGCAACTGCAGAAGAGATAGGTATTACACCAGCTATGTTAGATCGTCGAGTTAGAGAACAAGGTTGGCCTAAAGAAAGGGCTATGACTACCCCGCCAAGAAAGATAACTGATCGTAGCCGGTGGCGATATGTGGCAGAGCAAAACGGTATTAAGTATGCCGCATTCATGTCGCGTATCAATTTAGGCTGGTCTGAGGAAAAGGCAGCTACAAAACCTATTGAATCCGAACAAGAGCGCCGAGAACATGCCTTGAGAGCTACCGAGTGCTTGAGAACCTACCCTAAAGTCATGGTTGATCTAGCAGATCGGAATGGTATTTCTTATCACGCGTTTGTAAATAGGGTTAAGAATCTGAAATGGGATTTCGAGAGAGCGGCAACAGAACCTGTTTGGAAGCCTGCGGATTCAGGAAGATTAGGAGCTCAGAGGTTACGTGATCGTGAAGGTGATTGGGCCGCTCAAATATTTGGGAGTTGAAGAGTAGACACATTAAGCGAAGGAGTGAAAACCATTAGCAGACAGTGTAAATATTGCAACTTTTGCAAGCAGATTGGAAGGATGCAGACGCAACAAAATCACCTTGGTCGGAAGAAATACTATTGCAAGCATCCAAAGGCAAATGAAGTAACGGATAACACTTTCGTTGGATTTGGGACGATGGATTACGAAAGCCCTTTGGCTCTTAAAACAATTAAACGATGGTGTCCGTTGAAAACAAATTAATGCACAGTTCGATGATGAACGTTATAAAATGCAACATGTTTAATGGAAAGGATGTTTGTCAAATGCACGACATCGAATTAGACATATCGTTCGGCAAGCATCGAGCCGACACAAGCTGGAAACCTGAGTATTTAATATGGGACGAGCTCATTGACCGTTTGAAAAAAGTTCATCGCACGTCCGAGACGATGGCCGAGTACGACAAGATGAGCAATATTGCACGTGGTAAAGTCAAGGATGGTCCTGCCTTTGTTGGTGGGCTTGTCCGAGGTGGTCGGCGCAAGAAGGAGAACGTAGATACACGCAGCATGATTACGCTAGACGTGGATCATGCCGATGATGGATTCCTATTTTCCGTGGAACTCGTGCTTGGAGGGACGGCTTATGTCGTCTACTCTACACATAGCTATCGTCCTAATAAACCTAAATATCGTTTGATTATACCTGCTGATCGGACAATGAGCCCGGATGAGTATGCGGCTGTATCTCGTAAACTAGCAGAACAAATTGATATAAAGTACTTCGATAAGACAACGTTCGACGTTCACCGGCTTATGTACCTGCCAAGTTGCAGTAAGGATGCTGATCCGGTACTGGAAGTGTACGAGGGTGATCCACTATCCGTTGATAGTGTGCTAGATCAATACGCAGATTGGCGCGATGTCATGCAGTGGCCGAGGCATCCGGAGGATAAAACAGGACCATTGCAAAGTGGGAAGAAACCCGAAGATCCGAGGACAAAGCCCGGCACGATCGGATTGCTCTGCAGGGCTTACGGAATTGAAGAAGGGATAGAGTTGCACCTGCCTGACCAGTATGTGTCGGGGTCTATGCCTAATCGCTACACCTATACAAATGGCTCATCTGGGAATGGGCTCGAAGTCTTTCCAGATCAGGATCTAGCATACTCACATCAGGACTCAGATCCTGTGTCTGATGGTCGTAGTTATAACTTATTTGATCTAATAAGGATTCATAAATTTGGGCATTTAGATGATCGAGCTAGTGAGCAGACTAATATAACAAAGATGCCAAGTCATACAGCCATGGAGCGTTGGGCTATTAGTCAGAAAGAGGTCAAGTTGCTAGCGATGGCAGAGCAAGAGGATGAATACTCTCAAATGGTAGATTCAGACGACTTTGAGTATGAACCAGAAGTTGAGCCTAAGGATGAGAACTGGGGTGAAAAAATAGAGCGCCACCATAAGACAGGTGAAGTTCTATGTACCTCATCTAATATAATGATGATTCTCTCACATGGTGTATGGAAAGGAATACTTGCATTTGATGCCTTTCGTAACGCGGAAGTCATCAAGAAATCTTTACCTTGGCGTGAGAAAGACAGACAGCATGTTGACTATGAGCCATGGTCGGGGGCAGATGATAAGAGGTTAGAGAATTGGTTGGGTGAGGTTTTTAAATTACGCCCTTCTAAAGTCATTCAGAATGCATTTACTGAAGTTGTTCATCGTAATAAGTTTCATCCGATTAAAGCTTATATCGAATCGAAATCATGGGATGGGGTACACCGTTTAGAGCACTTATTTATTGACTACTTAGGGGCAGAGGATTCCCACTATGTTCGGCAAGTTACACGCAAAATGTTAATAGCTGCCGTTGCTAGGTTGTATCGTCCAGGGTGTAAATTTGATGAGATGTTGGTTTTAGTGGGTCCGCAAGGGGCTGGTAAGAGTAGCCTACTTGCAAAGCTTGGGCGTGAATGGTTTAGTGATTCGCTTCGAACTTTTGACAACAAAGAGGCAGGAGAGCATTTGCAGTCTGGTTGGATCTTCGAGATCGGTGAGCTGTCGGCTATGAAGAAATCTGAGGTTGATGAGGTTAAGGCCTTTTTGTCGAAGACTGAGGACCGGTACCGTGTAGCTTATGATCGGGTGGTATCTGACTTTCCTAGAAAATGTGTATTTTTTGGCACAACGAATACGAGAGACTTCTTGCAGGACGCTACCGGGAACCGCCGTTTTTGGCCCGTAGATGTGGAACCTATTAAAGCGAAGCTTAGTCATTGGGACCATCTAACGGATGAACTGGTGGGGCAAATATGGGCTGAGGCGCTGCACTTATACAAGGCGGGGGAATCCTTGGCGCTGGATAACGAAGCAAAGGAAGAGGCATTGCAGTTGCAAACTACCCATATGGAAGTGGATCCACGCGAAGGGGTTATCAGGGAGTGGCTAGATGCGCCTATTGAGGACGAGTGGGGAGAAGATCGCGAAGATGATCAATTCTTTAATCGCGTTTGCGCATCCCAGATATGGGTGGAGTGTCTTCATAAGAAAATAGGAGATATGACTCGATGGGACGCTAGAATCATATGCGGCATTATGAGAAACATCCAAGGATGGCAAGAAGTAAAGGCACGCGTTCGCTTTCCAAAGTGGGGGTTACAGACCGGATTTGACCGCATCAACAAGAAAAATAATCATGTTCTATGATGAACATGATGATACACCGAATAACATCATAGAACATGAAAATATCATTATTGATGATACTAACAAACCCTATCGTACCAAGAGGTTAGCCGTAATTATATCAATATATCATCATTTTTTAATCAAAGTAATAGTAGTTAATTAGCATAGGGATAGGTAAATATAGGTAATAGTAAACCCTATGCTAATTAATTTGTACCCACATATACGTGTGCGTGAAGATCAATGATATAGGAGGTTTTAAATATGGACGTACAATCCTTCGCAAGAATAATTAAAGATGCTGGAATTAAGTTCGACCAAGCTACCTTTGACCCTAAGGGGGATCCAGAACTCTTTTGGGTTCGTACAGGTGTGACCAAAGCACTTCAAGCGGTTAGCATTTTGTTGGGAGATCATGAACATACCTCAGAAAGTTGGGACAAGCACCTAGTAGATCAAATAATTACAACAATACGCCTTAACACTGAACAAGTTCCCCAACCTGGATTTGAGGAACCTGATGCTTGAATCAACTTTGGAACGAAAGCTTGTAAATAGAGTTCGGAGTCAAGGCGGGCAATGCTTGAAATTCACTTCTCCTGGCACAAGTGGTGTGCCAGACCGTATATGCCTTTTCCCAGGAGGCAGAGTGGTATTTGTCGAAATGAAAGCCCCAGGGGAAAAGGCAAGACCCCTGCAGCTGAAACGACATAGGGAGCTTCAAGCTTTAGGCTTTGACGTAAGGGTGATAGATTCGGAGGTAGCGATCAATGAAATATAAACCGCATCAATATCAGGATTACGCTACTGATCGGATCCTGAATACAAACTTCATAGGACTTTTTCTTGAGATGGGTTTGGGGAAAACTGTAAGTACCTTGACCGCAATCGATCGGCTGCTGAACGACTACTTTGATGCTGGTCGAGTTCTAGTCATTGCACCTTTGAGGGTAGCAGAGGATACTTGGGCACGTGAGGTTGAGAAGTGGGACCATCTTCAGCACTTACGGATCAGCAAAGTGTTAGGCACTGCCGCAATCAGACGTAAAGCCTTGAAAGCAGAGGCTGATATATACGTGATCAATCGCGAGAACGTTGAATGGCTGGTCGGTGAGCTTGGAACAAGCTGGGACTTTGACACGGTTGTGATTGATGAGTTGTCCAGTTTCAAGAATCACCAGTCGAAACGCTTTCGGGCTCTACGCAGAGTTCGACCGATGGTAAAAAGGCTAATTGGATTAACTGGAACGCCAGCACCTAATAGCCTACTAGATTTATGGGCGCCAATTTATCTACTGGATCAGGGTGATAGACTTGGGAAGACAATCACAGGTTACCGGGATCGGTATTTTACTGCAGGATCCAAGAGTGGCCATGTTGTTTACGAGTGGAAGCAAAAAAAAGAAGCTGAAGATCGAATTTACGAGGTTATCAGTGACATTGCAGTAAGCATGAAAGCAGAGGATTGGCTTGATATGCCTGATCGTATTGATCGTATTGTACCTGTGATACTTGATGAAAAGTCTAGGGATCAGTATATAAAGCTTGAGAAGGACCTGCTTCTCCCCTTCCTAGATGGGGATGTGGTAGCCAATACCGCAGCGGTGTTATCCAACAAGCTTTTACAGATGGCAAACGGAGCTGTGTATGACGAGGATCGAGGGGTCAAGCACATACATGATGCTAAGTTGGATGCCTTGGAGGATATCGTTGAAGCCGCTAACGGGCATCCGGTGTTAGTATTCTATAGCTATAAGCACGATTTGGAACGGATTCAGAACCGATTCAAGCAAGCACAAACCCTACGTAAAGGCGCAACTGGTAATCAAGACATCGCAGATTGGAACGAGGGTAATATTCCGCTTCTGGCAGTTCATCCAGCGAGTGCCGGTCATGGTCTGAATCTGCAAGACGGTGGAAACTTGATCGTTTGGTTCGGTCTTAACTGGAGCTTGGAACTATATCAACAAGCTAATGCCAGGCTTCACAGGCAAGGGCAGCAGCGTAGTGTGATCGTCCACCACCTGATCACGGAGGGAACGATGGACGAGGACGTGATGACTGCACTTGAAGGTAAAGCTGTAAGTCAGGATGCCTTGATGGCAGCCGTCAAAGCGCGAATCGATAAAATAGCAGAGGAATGATAGAGATGGATAATGTAAATCATCCAGTGCACTATACCGCTGGAGATATCGAGTGCATAGATGCCATCAAGGCAGCGGTAACAGGATTAATAGGGATTGAGGCCTATAATACCGGGGCAGCGATCAAATATTTGTGGAGTTGGAAAAAGAAAAACGGTGTAGAAGATTTGCAGAAAGCCCAGTGGTATATTAACCGACTGATCGAGGAGGGAGCGTCATGACAATTACATCGAATCTATCAACAGTCGAACAAAGGGTTATTGATCAATTGACCGGATACAAAGATTTAGTTGGGCGGATCCGGGTGCTTCAGACGTACTCAGTCGGGAACGAAATTACAGTGAGCAGACTTAACGAGGATGATCAGCTGCAGGAACTTCACCGGAAACTACGGACAATGCCGACGTACATGTACCTTAACAGGCATGAACAGAAATTAGAGAAGACAGTTAGCGCTTATCTAGTAAGGTATCCAGCAGGTACAAGGTCGCAAAAACAAGTGGTCCAAGAGTGTAATACCTTGGATAAAGAAGATGAGAAGGCACTCCATGAGGTTGTGCAGAAAATAGAAAAGGTAATTGAAGCCCGAACAGGAAGACGTGATGGCATCGAGGAAGTACTTGAGCGAGTAGCTGAATTCCAAGACTTGCAAGCGGAGATGAAGCGAATAGATGATGTGCTGGAGGTACTTGAAGAGAATAGACCCCAGCTATCACTACTCCTGAGACTCCACTATCTTGAAGATAAACCATGGGACGAGGTAGTGAAAATGATGGGGATATCAAAGAGTGTCTTTTATCGTTGGCGGCCATTGGCAGTAGAAAAGTATTCACTCTTAGCCCGTGGGAATAAGTAGGGAAAAAAACGGGAACGGAATGGGAACAAAACTCATTTCTGATGTGTTATTATGATATTGTGAACAAATTGTAAGAGTGCAGTTTACAAGGCTCTATGCCGTTCGGCTGCTGCACTCTTTTCACTATACACCTCATAGCTCAACGGTAGAGCACGAAGGCGGCCGCAAGAACAGACTTCGAGGTATCAGGTTCAATTCCTGGATGGTGTCTATATTAAACGGGTGTAGTGTAGCTAGGTAGCACGCTTGCTTTGGGAGCAAGTAGTCACAGGTTCGAATCCTGCCATTCGTATTATTTCATAGCTTTTCTCCATAGCCATTCCTTAGGGAGTGGCATTTTTAATTTTTTAAAAAAAAGCCTGAGATAAAACTTCTCAGGCGTATGAGTAACTATTCATTTCTTGCGATTGTAAGTACTTGCTTCTTCTTTACGTTCTAGTACGTCAGAACGGAGGAAAAGCCGTTCACGTCCAGTGTCTTTGATCGGAATTAGTTTTCCGCGCTTTACAAAGTTGTGAAGGTTTTGGCGAGAACAATCCATAATCTCCATAGCTTCAGAGGTACCGACAACTTCACGAGAAATCCATTCTGCTAATTCTTCTTTACTGTTGAAAGTGTACATTACCATTTTACCAGCACGATAATTAAACTAGCTATGCTGAAGACAAGGGAAACATATGTTATAACCGTTGTAGTTCTTTCTTTTCGGCTCATGGTTAATCGCTCCTTATAATTATGGTATAATTGAGAAGAGAAAGGCGACCCTTTGATTTCACTAACCCTTCCGCCTAAGCCCCTTTCGGGGCTTGGCTTCCGGTAGACCCTATCGAGTCAGTGTGATGATGAGGATGATGATCGAGTTGATCAGGGTGATGATGACAGTCACCATCTTGATCGTTTCAACTCTATCCTCTTGTCGCCTTTCTTTTCTCGTTTTTTTCAACATGTTCACCTCCTTTCTATAAATTAATTATATCATAATGGTTTACTATCGTCAATCAAAATAAGCGAAGTTTGGTCATTTGATCAGACTTTTTTTTGTGTTTTAGAGTCTAATTAATCGTGGAGGAGCTTCACTATGAAGCCTTTAAAAAGTGAACCGGTATACATACAGCCTGAGAAATGCAAAAGATGTGTTTGGGGTGAGTGGACAGGTACTATACAGTTTTTAAAAGGGTAAAGTGGTAGAAGGAAAAATCCTGCGGATATTTTCAGCAGGATTGAATAAAGTAAATATAATAATAGTTAGGGGCGATGATCATGAATGAAACAGTTCAATTGCTTGAAGAACGAGTTGAAAAACTGGAAAATGAAGTTTCAGCGTTAAAAAAAGAAACAAGAGATACTCTCGAAATAATAACCAATAAATTCTCATCTGAGTTGGAGAAGATTATGGACGATTATAGAGCAGAATTAAATAAAATTGCAATCCAAAGTATAGGGAGTTATAAGCAACATTGAGCAAAGCTACTACCAAAGGTAGTGAATAACCAATATTTCTTATTTAACTCAATAATCCTATCTTGGTTTTGAGGGTCCTGAGTATTATCTTTCAGAACTAACTCACAAGATTTATATAGCGGGTGATTAAGTAAACTGTCATAGAGACTATCATTCGAAAAGGTTAATGCTGGATCAACATTGATCAACCCTAAACGAATTAAATTGTCGATGGAAGCAGAGTATTGCTGCCAATTATTAAACTCTAGATCAGGGAAAGGAAAAAAATTAGTTATCCAAGTACCGATGGTTGTGGGATCATCTTTCTTGAGTAATCGAATATTCGCCAATGCAACTGGAGCATTATTGATTAGGTATTGAAAATTGATAGCGTCTAAAGGTGAGAATTGCTTTATAATTTCTACGAATGAAGAGTGAGCACTATCACTTAGTTGTGAGTTCATTGAAGAAACGATTAGTTTTGTAAACATTGATCTAATGCCATCATTTTCAATATAGTACTTTGAAGCCTCCAAAGCAGGACCAACGACATTAAGAGGTGGTTCGATAAGTTCTGATGGAGCAACTTTCGCTAATTCAGCTTCGATTTCTTCTTTAAAGCGTGTAATTTCATATTCTTTCTTGATTTTTGCTTTTTCTATTGGAGCGAATGCAAGGTAAAATAAGCTTCCTAATCCTTCACCAATTTGTTTTGCGGATGGATCCAGAGCTGCTTTTGTCAGATCGGCTGGAACCTTTATTGAGTTAACCAAATCAATTAAAAAGTTTCTTTCACTCATTTTTATCTTCCTTTCAAAAGTACTAATTCGGGTACCGTGATATGTTTATTCGATATTGTTAGAGGTAAATCCTTCCTGATGTCGAAATGTGACATTGTGGAGGTGATAAAGCGATGGATTTGAAATTTGTAAACGAAGAAATATCCAGTCATAGCGGATACGGCGCAGGACCAGGGGTAGTTATAAGTAGGGAGTATGAGTGTCCTTGCGGAGCAGGACGGGTTATTTATGAAAAAGATGACATACCTGGGTTCAGAGATAGCGGCACATTTTGTAAATGCAAAGAGTGCGATGGGAAATACAACTTTGGTGATGGTACAGCCACAGAAAAATAGTGATGATTAACGAAAGGCACCTCGACGGGTGCTTTTTCTTTTGAATCAAGAGGATAAAACTTCCAAATGTCGAAATATAACGATATTGGGGGTGAATAATCTTGGATAATGTTAGTGAACAAATTGGCGGTACAATGAACTCAATGGCGCTAGCTGTATTTATTCTCTTGGGGATGTATATGTTAGCTCCCATGTTAATAGCAGCAGTATTGCTTAGAGTATGTAGAGTAAGAGGGCAGGCGTTTAAATTTTTGATTGGGATTGTAGGTCTTGTAGGTCTTTACTTTATGATGACTAATGGAATACAAGACCTACCTAGCAAAATTCAATAGTACATAAACAAGGTCACTCAAATGAGTGGCTTTTTATTTTGCGTAGAAAAGGTGATGACCTTGAAAGTGCTTGAGAAGGCGAAGCTATTTTTGATTGAGTTTATCCCATGGTGGATCGTTGCATATATAGCGCTATACGTCAGAACGTCAAATGGAATCATTATAGGTATGTTGGCATTGATATACGTTAAATTAATTAACAACAAATAACTGTAAGGGGCTGAGATCATGGCAGGAGGACGGAAAACTAAATATCATACACATGTTGAACCCAAACTCCTGCTTATCGCAGCTTGGGCAAGGGATGGATTTACAGAGGAACAGACAGCTATTAAATTGGGATTAGCGTACTCTACTTTCAGGACATACAAGGATAAGTATCCAGCACTTTCGGCAGCCTTAAAAAGGGGACAGGAAGTAGCTGACGTAATGGTCGAGAATTCGCTCTTCAAACGTGCTATGGGTTATCAATTCGAAGAGGTGACTAAAGAACGCATTATTGATAGCGGTCAAGTAAAGAGACATGGCGGGCAATCAGAGTTGACAGATAAAGAGTGGCAGTTCGCAATTCGTTACTTTGGTGGAAAGTGCTGCTATTGTAATGAGAGATTGACCGAGGCTACCAAAGATCACATCGTACCTTTGGTAAAGGGTGGGGAATTAACAGCTTTAAATATCATTCCTTGCTGTAGGCGATGTAATTCATCCAAAAAAGCCATCGACTTAGAACAATGGTACAAGAATCAACCTTTTTACAAGGAACACAGGCTGAACAAGATAAATGATTATGTAATGTTGGTAAAGGATACGCAAGCTAATTCGGTGGGAGATATCGGAGAACTAACCATTACCAAGGTAGTGACTAAAGAGGTACAACCTGATGTAGTAGCACAGATCTTCTGGTTGAAGAATCGCCGACCTGATAGATGGAGAGATAGGCAGGATATCAATCATAGTGGCGGTCTAGGCGTTCAAATCATCGATGATATAGGCGGTGACCTTGATGACAGCGACAAAGATTAAGCTTTCCGAAAAGATTACACCGCATTTTCATTCATTTTGGAAGGTATCTAATTCACATAAGTACCTTAAGCATGTATTGAAGGGCGGTCGTGGATCAGGCAAGTCAGCGCAGGTAGCCCTAAAGCTGATTAAAGACATGATGAAGTATCCGGTCACTACCCTATGCGTCCGCAAGGTAGCACGTACGCTTGAGGAGTCCATGTTTGAGCAGCTTAAAGAAGCCATTGAGATGCTTGGTGTGGATCAGTACTGGAGAGTTGTTAAAAACCCGTTACAACTCATATATACGCCTGTGGGTAACAAAATCATATTCCGTGGTGCAGATGATCCGGTTAAGTTAAAATCAATCAAGATGTCAAAGTTCCCTATCGCCTTCTTGTGGATTGAGGAAATGGCTGAGTTCAAAACAGAAGATGAAGTATCGACCATTGAAAAGTCTGTGTTGCGTGCAGATTTAGGGGATGGTCTTTTTTATGCATTCTATTACACTTATAACCCGCCAAAAAGAAAACAGAGTTGGGTCAATAAATTGTATGAATCGCATATCATCCCAACTAACACATATGTACACCACTCTACTTATCTTGATAACCCTCACTTGGGTAAAGAGAGTATCGGGGAAGCAGAAGAGTTAAAACGCACAAGGGTGCAGCGTTATGAATGGGAGTATCTCGGTAAGGCTATCGGATCAGGCGTTGTGCCGTTTGACAATCTAACCTTTAGAGCCATTACAGATGATGAAATCAAATCATTTGATAATATCCGTCAAGGTGTGGATTGGGGCTACGGTGTAGATCCTTTCTCGTTTGTGCGTTGGCATTACGACAAGACCAGAAGAGTCATATACGCATTAGATGAAGTATATGGTGTGAAGCTATCGAATCGTGAAGCAGCGGACAAAATCAAGGTCAAAGGGTATCACACGCTACAATCAATTGCAGATAGCGCAGAGCCTAAGTCAGTTGACGAGATGAAACACCAATTAGGGCTACGTATCAAGGGCGCGAAGAAGGGTCCAGGTAGTGTTGAATACGGTGAAAAGTGGCTTGATGACCTTGAAGAAATTGTCATCGACGTTAATCGGACACCCAATATAGCTCGTGAGTTTGAAAACATTGATTACCAGACAGACCCTGACGGCAATCCAAGAGCTCGCTTAGACGATAAAGACAATCACACCATAGATGCTACACGTTATGCATTTGAAGATGATATGAAACAAGCATCATTCTCGTTTGATTAGAAGGGAGGTTAAGCCTTGAATACAACACAAGATATTATTCGTAACCTTGACGACAATGCACCAATGACGTTACGAGAGATCATCACACAAGAGATAAGCGATTTTAAAGGTTCAGAACGCCGCAAACTTATGCTAACAGGTCAAGAGTATTACGAGATGCAGACAGACATCTTGAAGAACCATAGGACAGGAATAGGCGAAGGTGGTCGCATCGTAGATGTTGATAATCTAGCTAATAACAAACTTGTTCATGGCTTCATTCGTAAGCTTGTGGATCAGAAGGTGGGGTATCTGCTATCTAAACCATTCGGTATTCAAACAGATGGAAACGATCCTTATAAGGAAGCGTTAGAGAGCTATCTAGGTAAGTCATTCAAACGACTACTGAGGAATGTTGGTAAGAATGCCATCAATAAAGGTATTGGTTGGATACAGGTGTATTACAACGATAAAGGCGAGCTATCTTTCAAGCTCATCCCGTCAGAAGAGATCGTACCTTTGTGGAAAGATGCAGCTCATACAGAATTGGATGCAGTCATTCGATTCTATGAGGTTGAAGTGTATGAGGCTAAGAATAAGATCGCAATTACCAAGGTTGAGTATTGGAGCTCAGAAGGCGTAAAGAGATATAAAATTGATTCTCGCGTTACGGGCCACCTTATCCCAGATGAAGACGCAGGGGCAGATACAAGCCACTTTGTCGCTGTGGGTACGGATGATGTTGAAGAACCTTTGAACTGGGAGCAGATACCCTTCATACCGTTTAAGTACAACGCTGAGGAAATGCCACTGGTCAAAGTGTTGAAGACATTGGTCGATAACTACGATAAAACCATGTCAGACAATGCTAACAACCTTGAGGACTTACCCAATAGTACCTACGTATTGAAGAACTATGATGGTGCTAATTTGGGAGAGTTCAGGAAGAACCTTTCATTATATAGAGCCATCAAAGTAAGTGGTGACGGTGATGTAGATACGTTAAGCCTTACAATTGACACCGAAGCCTTTAAAACTCATGTAGGCATGCTACGCAAGAACATATATGAATTTGGTAGAGGATTGGATACACAAACAGAGGACTTTGCCAGTGATAAATCAGGGGCTGCTATTCGGTTCTCTTATGGGGACCTAGACTTAGATGCTAACGATATAGAGAATGAGTTCCAAGCAGCATTGGAACAGCTCATATGGTTCATTGATCAGCACATATTTAATACAACTAAGGTTGATTATTCAGACATTAACGTAGACATCCTATTTAATCGGGATATCTTGATCAATGAAACCGAGGCGATCACCAATGCCAAAGATAGCGTTGGGATACTTTCGGACGAAACCATTATCGCAAATCATCCATGGACGACTGATACGCAAGCTGAGTTAGACCGCAAAAAGAAAGAACAAGAGTCGGTCATGGATGATTACCCTAGCTTAGGCACCAATGAGCAGATTATTGGAGGTGGTACCGATGATAACAAACCAGACGGCAGCTAAAGTGGAAAAGTTAATATGCGAGTTATGTGATACCATCGAGCATTCAAAGTATCAGCCCGCACGAGTAGAATGTATCGCACGTCTGATTGAATCATTGAATGAGAGTGATCCTTATACCTCCACTTATGTTGTTGGCTTTGGGGTTGGCGGGTCTGACTCTCGAGAAGATGATGAAGAATGAAGCCAACGGATTACTGGAAGAAACGCAGTGAGCAAATAGCCCGGCGGCAATTTATCAAGGCAGATGCCTTTGAAATTGCGCAGCGTAAAGAGTACGACAAAGCTACGAAGAGCATGCAAAGAGATATTGAGGTCTTCTATCAACGCTATTCGACTAATAATGAAGTCACTATGTCAGAAGCCCGTAAGCAGCTAACAAATGGCGAATTGAAAGAGTTCAAGATGACTCTTGAAGAGTTTACCGAGAAGGCGAAAGATAACGCAGATGGTCGATGGACACAAGAATTAAACAATGTGTATTACAAGACTCGTGTGACTCGGTTAGAAGCGTTACAAACTCAGATTGGGCAACACTCTGAAATGCTTGCAGGAAGTCGGCAGGAAAGTACAGAGAAGCTATTAGGCGACATCTATACCGATACCTACTACCGCAATATTTATGAGATCCATAAGGGCATAGGAATCGGTGGTTCATTTGCTCACGTAGATGATAATGGATTAAAATCTGTCCTTGAATCAAGGTTGGATGGTCGTAACTGGTCACAACGAATATGGGATGATCGCTCTAAAGTGAGGAAAGAGCTTCAAAGGAATCTATCACAATCCTTTATACGCGGTGATAGCATTGATCGTACCGTTAAAAGTGTGGTCGAACGAATGAATGTATCACGCTCCAACGCTGAACGGCTAGTTCAGACTGAGAGTGCTTTTTTCGCTGGGCAAGCAACGATGGCCGGATACAAGGAAAGTGGCGTTGTTCAGCAATACGAGGTATTGGCAACACTAGATACTCATACAAGCTCAGTGTGTAGGAGTTTGGATGGTTTGGTATTTAAACTATCTGAGATGGAGGTAAACGTTAACTACCCTCCATTTCATGCACGGTGTCGCACAACGACTGTTGCATACTTTGATGACGATGAGGGTCTTGGCGAACGGATAGCTATGGATCCTGACGGTAGCACCTACTTTGTGCCTGATAATATGAAGTACGAAGACTGGTATCAGAAACACGTAGTAGATAAATACGGTAAAGATGAAGCAGACATCATGAGAAAGAAAGTTATGAATAAATCAGCTGACAGGAAAAACTTTCTTAAACATAAGGAAGTTTTAGGGAAAGATGCATCGAAATCCTTTGCCGCGTTCCAAGACATGAAGTATAATAATGCTAATGAATGGGCTTCAACAAAACGTCAATTCGATACTTTTGATAAAATTGATAAAGGTGAATATTCAGTTGAGTATAAAAACAAACTGAAAGATACTTATCGATATTTTAAAAAAGACGGTCATGAGTTTACGGTTCATGCGATAAACAGAACCCTAGGCCAAAAGCAAAGTGCAGGAAAAGTTATCTTCGAGAAAGAAGATATTCGAGACATGCTTAATAAACCGGCAGGATTTTTACAACCTAACGGTCATAAAGTAAGGTTCGAGAATGGCATTGCGATTATACAAGCCTCGGATACAAACGAGATTGTCAGTATTGTAACGAGGAACAAACCGAAAATAGACTGGACGGAGGCGTAAAGGATGGCTGCGGTTAAGCTGGTTGGTATGATGAAAGATTTTTTAGACGGAACGTTAAGCGCAGAGTTATTCTCCTTTGATTTTCCTGCGGCATTACTTAACGAATTTGATGCGTTAGAAAAAGAGAACAAACCCTTATCTGATTTGCTTAACGAAGATATGCCGGAGTATTGCTCATATTTTGAACCAGATGAAAATGCGAGATTACAGTCAGGTGATTATCTTGACGAAGTAAAATTTAAAGAGAAGGTAACTGCAGTGTACAAGCTAGCATCTAAACTGACTTAACAAGCACTCTCAACCACAACGGTTAGGGTGCTTTTATTATCATTATTATCAGTCGCCTTAATTGGGCGGCTTTTTCTTTTGCCCTGTCGTATGGCATATAACTAGGCGCTGCCCTCTTTAAAGGTTCGGGGTTAAATCGAACGTAATCCTAGCGTGAGGTGGACACGTAAATAAAACATAAAAGGAATGATGAATAGATGGATTTAAAAGAGTTGTTAGGCGAGGAATTGTATAACCAGATCGTGGCGAAGGCTGGAGATAAGAAGCTGGCGGTTGTGAATGATGGTAATTGGTTCCCGAAGGAAAAGTTTGATGAAGTGAATACAGCCAAGAAGCAAGCTGAAACGGATCTGAAAGATCGAGATACCCAACTTGTTGACTTGAAGAAGTCCACTGGTGATAACAAAGCTCTACAGGATCAAATAACACAGCTACAGACAGACAACAAGACAGCATCAGATAAGTATGAAGCAGATGTAAAGGTATTAAGGATCAACACAGCGTTAAAGCTGGCTCTTGCCTCTGATACACACGATCCTGATTTAGTTGCTGGATTGTTGGATCGAGCGAAAATTGAATTAGACGAATCTGGTAACGTTAAATCGGGACTGGATGAACAGATCAAGAGTCTTCGCGAATCGAAGGCTTTTTTGTTTGCGGAGAAAAAGGAAGACAAAGCACCGATGTTCAAAGGAGCCAAGCCACCTGAAGGTAAAGAAAAAGAAAGTGATCCAAATGACCTTGGTAGTAACTTTGCTAAAGAAGCTAACTCAAAAGGTGCACCTGCATCAAAAGCCTTGAATCCATGGGGTTAAAAAATAGAAGGAGTGAATCTAAATGGCATACGTAAGAGGGATTAAAAATTATAGTAACGTTAACTTTTTGGCATCATCAGACCTACAGTCATTCACAACGCTAGTTAGTGATGTAGGGGTGACCGCTGTAAATGGAAAGAAGGTTGTTAAAGCAGGTACGGTGTTACCGACTAATGACGCATCAGCTAAGGGTATTTTGTACAACGATGTGGACGTAACTTATGGACCACAACCGGGATCGTTGATTGTAGAGGGTTATATCCTTGAAGCGCGGTTACCTGTCGCACCATCAGCACTTGCTAAGACTGCATTAACAAAGATTACATTTAAATAAACAACCAAAATGAAGGGTGGAAAACCACAATGGCAGATATTTTTGAACTATTTAATCAAAAGACAGTGTTGAGTTATCTGAAAGAGAGAGAGCTTACCCCATATCTAGGTGAGACGTTATTTCCGGAAGTTAAGCACGATACTCTAGAATTCGAATACCTGGTAGGAGCTAGTAACTTGCCAGTTGCAGCAAAGATTCACGCATTTGATACGGAAGCTGAGATCGGTTCTTTGGAATTTAATGACCAAGCACTCGAAGCAGCTTATATTAAAAAGAAATATCAGATCAAAGAGAAAGATTTGATAGCACTACAATTTCCTCGCACTCCACAAGAGCAACAGACGTTGGTGGGTAGAGTGTTTAATTTGATCGATCGAGCAGTGGGAGATGTACGAGCGGAGGTTGAGGTTATGCGTATGCAAGCTTTGGCCAATGGTAAATTATCACTTGATATTGATGGTGGTGGGACGTTAACTGTAGATTACCAAGTGCCTACTGCTAATAAAGAGGTCCTAGCAGGTGCTGCTATTTGGGGTACAGGGACCGAGGATATCATTGGTGATCTAGAGCGTTGGGCATCGAGCTTAGACGAAAAAGCAACACGCGCCATCACTTCTAATAAACTTGCAAGTCAAATTTTGCGCAACTCGAAGATTACCGGTTATCTATTTGGTAAAGATAGCGGACGTGTCGCAACGTTGGGCGATCTAAACAGTTTCCTTGCTTCGCACCAATTACCAACGATCGCAACATACGATGCCAAATACCGCGTTCAAGGATCAAATGGTTCGTATACGACAAAACGGTACTTTCCTGAAAATAAATTCGTTATGTTTGGCGATAGCACTTTAGGCGAGACTTTGTACGGTCCAACACCTGAGGAGAGCCGCTTGTTACGTCAAGGTAACGAAGAGGTGACCAATGTAGGGAATGTAATTGGTATGGTGTACGAAGAAGGTCTGGATCCAGTATCCACTTGGGCGAAAGCTGCTACAACGGCAATCCCGTCTTTCCCTGAAGCTAACAACGTATTCCAAGCACAACCAATGGTATAAGGAGGGTGAATAGAGATGAAAAAGGTCGAAGTTATTGAAATCCCTGTGCGGTATAACGGCGAGACATACCAAGCAGGGGAAGTTTTTGAGATCGATGGAAAAGATATTTTAGGCATTCAGCAGCATATCACAGTAATCAGTGAAGATAAGCCGATCGAAGAAATGAAACTGGAGGAGCTCAAAGAGTATGCAAAGTCTAAAGAAATTAATTTAGGCGATGCGACCAAAAAAGAGGACATCCTTGCAATTATTTTAGAATCTCAAAAGGTAGCAGTGGGTGAATAACCCCTGCTTCTTTGCATAGGGGGTTACAACAATGACTGAGCTAATCGAAAAGGTAGAAGCTATCATTAAGCGCCGTTGGAATCTACCAGAGAAGTATGATCTTCTCGTGCGTTCCTATATTGACGAGGCTGGGTTTCACATCATCAATTATATTAATCGCTCCTCAATCAATCAGATACCTGAAGCATTAATGTACACATGGGCATCCATAACAATGGGTGCTTTTTCTGCGCAACAAGGTCACATTGAAGAGTTGGATGACTTCTTGGGTGGTGGGGAAACAGTAAAGATCGGTGATACCTCTGTTACTCCTGGTAAAGGTTCAGGAGGATCTATTGGATCGGCGATACAAACGGCAATGGTGGGTCATCATAATGACTTGGTGCGATTCCGTCAGGTGGTGTGGTAAATGAACCTCAGAAGATACCGCAGAGCGCTTGAAAAGCTATATGAGGACAAATGTACAGTGAGTCGATACGGACCCGTTAAACAACCAAATGGGAGCACAAAGAATGAACTGTATGCTGTGTATACTGACACGCCTTGCCGAGTCTCTCAAAAGGCGCTAGGCAGCAACGGACAAACTGAATCAGCTAACAATATCTCATATGAAACAAAGCTATTTATCTCGCCAGACATAGAGATCAAGCAAGGTGACACCATTAACGTAACGCGTGGGACTCTAGAGCACTTGTATACGGCAGGAGAACCATTCCCCTACTCAACGCACCGAGAGATCAGCATTCAGCGTAAGGATAAAGCCTGATGGCTAAGTGGGGAAGTTTTGACTTCGGGCAGATGGAACAGATGGCAAAGACATTCCAGAAGGCGGTGGATCAACGTGTAATCGATCGGTGGATACGAGAGTTCCTTTTGGAGATGGCCTATCGCGCAGATCGAAAGATCAAAAAGCGAACGCCTGTAGGTGATACAGGAGAATTGAGGCGTAATTGGCAATTAGGCAAAGTTGAGAAACAAGGCGGTGCCTATGTCGTCGAGATATTCAACAACACTGAATATGCACCTTTTGTGGAATATGGCCACCGTACAGGCAAGGATCTGACAGGTTGGGTAGAAGGTCGATTCATGATGACGATATCCATGCAAGAAATGGAACGAGAGCTACCTCGTTATTTAGAAAAGAAACAAATGGCGTTGCTCGAGCAGTTAATGAACGGCCGTAAGGGGTGAAGCCGTGGTAACAGTAAATAATGTGTTGGATGGCGTGATATTAAAACTGAGTCAAACCTTTCCAGTCGCAACCATATATGAAGAAGAGATCAAGCAGGGCTTAATTGAGCCTTGCTTTTTTGTTAAGCTCTTTCCCGTTGCCCAAGACAAGGAGTTTGGCAGGCGCTATAAACGCTATCACACATTTGATGTGCATTACTTCCCATTGTCAAAGGATAGCGCAAATGAAGATATGCACAACGTAGCTGAGAAGCTATATGACGTACTGGAATGGATATCTGGTCCGCACCACGGATCTAAGATGAATCATGAAATCGTTGACGGTGTGCTTCATTTTTTCGTTTCATACGATTTCCATGTTATGCGTCCAAAACAAGATTATCCGAAGATGCAAACTCTCACCAAGGAGGGATTTATTAAAAATGGCTAAAGCTGATGATAAGCCGGTAGTTACCCAAGGGTACACCAAATCACAAATCACTGATTCCAAGAGATTCGCAGGACAAAAAGACATCTTGAATGGACTCTTGGAAGATAACAAGACATACACGATTGAACAAGTTGATTCAATCACAAATACATTCTTGGGAAAGGAAGTGAAGTAATATGGCTGGTGGCACATTTGTAACACAGAATAAAGTAAGACCGGGTGTATATATCGACATTAGTTCAGTTCCGAAACCACTTGGAACCTTAGGAGAGCGTGGCATTACTGCATTGGCTCTTACATTACCTTGGGGACCATCTAAACAGCTCATTGCTATAGAGGCAGGAGCAGACACTTTCGACGCTCTTGGATATGACATTACAGATGCTTCATTGTTATTAGTTCGTGAGTCTCTTAAACGAGCTAAGACATTGCTGCTATATCGGTTAAACGAAGGTGTTAAAGCTACTGCAACACTAACAACTTTGACTGTGACAGCAAAATACGGTGGTGTGCGCGGTAATGACGTTTCAATCATTATCCAGACCAATATAGATGATCCTGCTAAATTCGATGTTAATACACTGGTATCAGGCGCTGTAGTAGATACACAGATTGTCTCAGGCTTCGCAGGTCTTGTTGAGAATGATTGGGTAGTGTTTAGCGGAACAGGTGCTTTAACGGTTACAGCAGGGCTTCCACTCACAGGTGGCACCAATGGCGTCGTAACAAATGCTGATCACACAGCATTCCTAGCTGCAGTAGAGTTGCAAGACTTCCAGACTGTTGGATTGACCACTGATGAAACCACACTGAAATCAGTCTACACAGCCTTTGTTAAGCGCCTCAGAGAGGACGAAGGGAAGAAAGTACAGGCAGTTGTGCCGAACTATCCTATCGCCGATTACGAGGGTGTGATAAGTGTAAAAAACGGTGTAGTACTGTCTGATGGCACAACACTTACGAACGCTCAAGCAATTGCATGGGTGGCTGGGGCTACAGCGGCGGCTAATGTTAATGAAGCTCTCACCTATAGTGCGTATGACGATGCAGTAGACGTTGCGCCGAGATACACCAACACACAGATCATAGCTGCTTTAGATGCTGGAGAGTTTGTATTTACAGCTAACGATGGTAGGGCGATTGTTGAGCAGGATATTAATACTCTTCATAGCTTCACAGTTAAAAAAGGCAGACAATTCAGGAAGAATAGAGTCATTAGAGTGTTGGATGGTATAGCGAATGATCTGAAAAGTATCTTCGAGAAATTCTATATCGGTAAAGTGGACAATAACGCTGATGGTCGTAACCTACTAAGAAGTGAAGCGATCAGCTATTTTACGACATTACAGAACATCAACGCATTGCAGAATTTTGATGCTCAGAACGATGTCTCATTTATCCAAGGTGTTGAATCTGATGCAGTGTATTCAGAAGTTTTTGTGCAGCCTGTTGATTCAATTGAGAAAATATATATGAGAGTGCAGGTGAAGTAGTATGTCATTCCTAAACGCAGGGGATACGATATCCGGTCAAGAGGGACGAGCATATGCAACAATCGGTGGTCAAGTCGAAGAAATGTTTTATGTTAAAACTCTTGAAGCTACTGTTGAGAAAAACAAAACAGAGGTCAAAGTACTAGGGAAACGTGGAACGCAATCTAAAGCTAATGGGTGGGCAGGTACAGGTAGTATGACTATCTTCTATGTCACTTCTCGCTTCAGACAATTAATGCTGGACTATATCAAAACAGGTAAAGATACGTACTTTGATATCACTATCATAAATGAAGATGAAGGTTCCACGATCGGAAAGCAGACTGTGGTACTTAGAGGCGTTAATTTAGATAGCGTCATTATGGCCAAGATTGATACAGAGAGTGAAATACTCGAAGAAGATACTGACTTCACCTTTGATGATGTAGATGTACTAGACCAATTCGCAGCCCCAACGTTGGGTTAAATAGGAGGAATTATATATATGAATGATTTAAGTATGTTTTTTGCACAAAATGCAGCAGTTGAGGTGGCAGAGGAGTTTGCGGTCTCCCCACGGTTCAAGGATAAAGATGGTAAGGCAGCTAAGTGGAAACTACGTTCGATCAGTGAGGACGAGAACCAAGAATTAAGAAAGTCTGCAACGAAGAAAACGAAAGTAAAGGGCGGCAATTATACATCTGATGTTGATCAAAATGAATATCTTTCGAAATTGGTTGTTGCTTGTGTGACTTTTCCGGATTTAAAGAATGCGGAGATTCAAAAATCTTACGGTGTAATAGGAGCTGAGAAGCTTCTACGCAAAATGTTACTACCAGGAGAGTTTAGTGGACTCATGGAAAAGGTCACAGCGATGAATGGTTTTGATCAGGATATGAATGAGCTGGTTGAAGAAGTAAAAAACTAATAGAGGAGGGTGATGGTGAGGCTAACTTAGCTTACTACGCCCTCCATGAGTTACACATACTTCCGCACGACTTAATGAAGATGAGGGCGGAGGAACAAGCTGCAATCTATGCTATGATCTCTGTTAAGATCGACAAAGAGAAGAAAGAACGCGCAAAGACAAAAGGTAAAGGACGTAAAAAAGGGTAGACCAAAGTCCTCTAATTTGTTAAGGTTGTTGGTAAATATGACCTATTCAGGGGGAATGACTTTGGGAGCGAAAAACGCAGTTATCGCTGGAGAGTACGAAAAAAGCAAATTGATCACATCAAAAAATGGATTGATTATAGCCATTAGTTTTACTAAATCATTGACGCTAACCAAAGATGTGGTGGAATCGTATGAAGTGATGAGTGAGGAACACACGAAGAGTGCCACAAGTGCTATCGGCAGAGGTCTGGTCGGATCGTTTATCCTTGGTCCAGTCGGGCTGCTTGCAGGGCTTAGTGCAAAGCAAAAAGGAACCCACGTGGTCGCTGTAGAGTATAAGGACGGAAATAAGAGTTTGTTAGAAATCAATGATAAATTATATAAAGTATTAATGACCACCTTATTTTAACACCCTACTACACAGGGTGTTTTTTTATTGTCAGAAAGGGGGTGCACAATGACAACTGTATCATCAAGCCTGAAGTTATTCGATGCTATGAGCGGTCCCTTAAAGGGTATAACGTCAAGTATGAACATGATGATATCAACGATGCAGAACATGCAGCAAGCCACGAATAAAAATGTGAACGTAGATAAAGGCTTGATAGCAGCCAAAAAGCAAATAGCGGCTGCGGAGGCAGCGATAAAAGGTTCTATCGACCAAGCAACAAACAGTCAAAATAAATTTAATAAATCACTCAAGACAGGGAAAAGCGAGAGCTCCGGACTGTTAAAAAGTATTAAGGGCATGGTGGCGGCCTATGCGACTATAGCCGGGGCAAAGGCGCTTGTTGGAGCTACTATGGGTGGTTCTATGGAACAACAGAAAATGAAAGATATGCTTATCGCTCGAACAGGTGACGCACGAATAGGTACGGCAATGTTCGATCAGTTCAAGCAGGATGCCTTGGCCGCTGGACAAGATGTCAATAAATCGTTACAAGGTACATTATCATTCTTCTCGACGACCCAAAATACCGATCAGCTGAAGCAATTGAATAACCTTGCACAAAGAATGAATGCCTTCGATAGTGCCGGAAACGGTATAGAAGGAGCTACATTTGCATTGAAGGAAGCTATGTCAGGCGATATCGTTTCATTGGCGGAACGATTTAATATGTCAAAGGTGGATATTAGAGCTTTTGATATTGACAAGCTCGGTAAAGCTGGAGATATGGATGGGTTTATTAAAGCGTTTGATAAATTGTTAGAAAAGCAAAAGATGGGTCAGGCTGCGTTTGATACTATGATGGCAAGCCCCGCCAAGCAATTGGAGACTCTTGGGAATAATGTTAAATCTAAATTTGCGGAGGCTGGGGGTGCAGCGGTTCAAGCACTCCTACCTTTGATAACAATGATTAATGAAGCATTTCAAGCGGGAACATTCCAGCCATTTTTTGATGCTTTAAGTACGGGGCTCGCTTGGGCCACAACGCTTGTGGTGGGCTTTGCAAATGGAGCAATGTGGTTATGGGAAGTTATACAGACTTACTGGCCTGAGATTAGTGCTGTCTTAGCAGGTATTGGCACGACCATTGCGCTAGCTGTGATACCTAAACTTTGGGCAATGATACCGCCATTATGGGCTGCTGTACCACCATTATTAGCACAAGCTGCGGCTTGGCTAGTTATTAACTGGCCCATTGTCTTGATAGGCCTTGCTGTAATTGGTCTCATACTTATTCTTCAAAAATGCGGGGTGTCTTTCAGCGAAGTCATTGGATTTATAGCCGGACTATTCACGACACTCTACGGAGTCATTTACAATAAAGTTGCTTTAATATGGAATATCTTTGCGTCTGTGGCTGAATTTTTGATCAATGTCTTTATAGATCCTGTGTATGCAGTACAGAAGCTTATCTATGACTTAGCGATGACATTTGGAGGACAGATGGTAAACATGCTTCGCAGTGCTGAAGATTTTGCAGGTGGGTTTATGAAAACAATCCTCGGTGCTATCAACGGTGTGCTTAAGGGGTTTAATTGGCTGAGCAAAAAGATAGCAGACATGACAGGCATTGATTTAGGGACAGCAGATATGTTTGACACTGACAACGTTAACGCCATGTCTGATAAATTACAAGGTTTAATGGATCAGTGGGAAGAGCCGACAAGCACAAAAAATGTTATTAGTATTGACCGCATGGATCCGAAGAACCTCAAAGATCAATTCGATGTCGGATACAAAAGTGGCGCTAATTTTGCGAATAATCTAGACATGTCTTTACCGAGCACAGATAATAATCAAGACTTATCAGCATGGAATGCCGCTGCCAATGCCGGAAAAAACGCCGCTGCTGACGCTGGAAAAAAGGCTGACGATAAAAAGAAAAAGAACATAGGTACAGTAGATAAGATCAAAGACAAAGTAGACATATCTAGCGAGGATTTAAAAGTGATGCGTGACCTAGCTGAGATGAAGAATATTCAAAACTTCGTTACTCTCACACCTACTGTGCAAGTTAAAACAGGCCCGATCAACAACGAAACTAACCTAGATACTATCGTGTCTAAAATAACCAACAAGCTACAAGATGACATTGCATCAAGTGCTAAAGGGGTGTACTCCTAATGGCTGAATATAGCATCGAACTGAGCTATAACAATCACGAGGTATTCTTTCAAATTCCTATTTTGCCTGAGGAAATTGAGATCGAAGGTGCAGGGAACGGAGAAACGCATGATGTTGCTGGGCTAGGCGAAATAAATGTTATCAAGGCTCCTAAGTTGAAAGAGATTAGCTTTAGTGGTGTGTTTCCAGCTGAAATGTCATCTGCAATACAGTCCGTTGGTTTTGAACAGCCAGCGGATTTTATTATGCTTATCGAGGATTGGATGAACAAAAAGCGTCCAATCCGTTTTATCTATGTCAGTGACAGTTTGAAAATTAACATTCCAGTATCGATTGAGGATTTTAATTATAAAGAAGTAGGCGGCGCTGTAGGTGATTGGGAATACGAACTATCATTGAAGGAGTTTGTCTTCTACGCTGCCAGAAAAGTAGTGTTTGCTAAAACAGCAACTACGACTACCACAAATAAAACAACTACCAAAACTGCTACTAAAACGGAACCTAAACGAGCTGATGAACGCGCAAAGGCAAAGACAGTCACTATTAAGAGTGGTGATACGCTATGGATCATTGCCAAAAAGAATTTAGGAGACGGATCGAGATATAAAGAGATCCAGAAATTGAATGGCATTACGGATGCTCAAGCCAAGAAACTGAAAATAGGGACCGTAATTAAACTCCCGGGGTGATCACATGGAAATACTGATCGATAACAAAGACGGGAATGTATGGGATGTATCAGATATCGTAAAGGATATCAGTTATCGTACAAGTAGAATTGGCAAAGCTTCATCATTGGAATTCACACTCATTGAAGAAGGAATATATCAGAACAAGAAATTCAAGTATCAAAATGGTGATATTGTAAGGTTCAAGGATGGATCTGAGAATGTATTTTACGGGTATATATTTCGCTTTGAGACAGGCAAAAGCGGAGAGGCAAAGATTCTTGCTTATGACCAGATGAGGTATTTGAACGTAAGTCATACCTACAAATTCGAGAAGCAAACTGCAACTCAAATCATACAAAAGATAGCCAAAGATTTTGAGTTGAAAGTCGGCTTGTTAGATGATAGCGCATATAAGATACCAGCGTTGCTTTTCGATGACAAATCCTTATTTGACATGATTTGTGAGTCGCTAGATAAAACCCTAATTGCTTATGCTACTAATTTCGTGTTTTATGACGACTTTGGGAAGCTCACACTTCGGAATATTTCGAATATGAAATATGGTTTTGTAATCGGCGAGGGTAGTTTAATGACTGGCTACACCTATTCCAAATCCATTGATGATGAGACTTATAACCAAGTCATCTTATATCGAGATAACAAGACTTCTGGAAAACGCGACATATATAAGATCAAAGATAGTAATCACATAAAAAGGTGGGGATTGCTGCAACTGACTCAAAGTGTGGACGAAGGTTTAAATGACGCACAGATCAACGATATTTTAACCAGGCTAATAGCTGTCAAAAATCGAGAGACTAGATCAATGAAGATTGAAGCTATTGGAGATTTTAGGTTGCGTGCTGGAATGTATGTAAATGTTTATATCGCACGATTCGGCATTAATAAATTCTTTTTGGTTGATGAGTGCACACATAAAAAGAGTGGAACGAATCACACGATGTCATTGGAATTGAGGTTGGTATAATGCTAGATATTATTAAGCAAGCCGCACTAGATGTTATTGAGGCTAGTAGCCCAGTGGCAATACAATTCGGCACCGTATCATCTATAAGCCCTTTAGAGATTAGCGTGGACCAGCGCCTAACTTTAACAGAGGCTTTTTTAGTTGTTCCGGAGTCTATGACGCGCTTTGAGATTGATTTGAAACACGTTCACAAAATGAGCGGCCTTCCTGATACCGATGAAGCATTACTAGATAAGTTAGTGATCAGAAAAGGATTAGAGAGTGGTGACAAGGTAATACTCTTGCGTGTCCAAGGCGGTCAACAATTCGTGGTGATGGACAAGGTGGTGAGTGGGTGATACCGCAGAATGATTATGAGATGTCAGATGAAGAGTTAGAGCCGGTTGCCCTACCAAGTAGGACATATAAGCTTGATTTAGTTAACAAGAGAATCAGCAGCCAAACCATTGACGGACTTGAAGCAATCAAGCAAGTCGTATTCAAGATTCTTTCAACTACTCGGTTTGAACATCTTATTTACAGTAATGACTTTGGTAGCGAGGTGGATCTATCTGCCAATCGCGGGCGCTCAGTGTTTGAATCTGAGGTCGAACGGTGGGTAAAGGAAGCATTGACCCAAGATGATCGAATCGTGGCTGTAACAGGCTTTAAATTTGCCTATGAGCTTGATAATGCATTGATTAACTTTACTGTTGAATCAGAATTCGGAAGATATCAAGAATCGAGGGAGGTGGGTAACATTGTATGAGGATCAAACCTATGAAAATATATTAGAACGAATGCTAGACAGAGTGCCAGGTGACGTAGATAAGCGTGAAGGAAGTATTATCTATGATGCTTTGGCTCCGGCCGCTTTAGAACTGGCTCAGTATTATATCGAGTTAGACACAAATGATAGTTTCCGCTTTCCGGATACAGCCACCGGTGAATATCTTGATCGTGCTATCGCCTGGTCTGGTGTTGTAAGAAAACAAGCAAGCAAGGCACAGTTAAGAGGTTTGTTCTACAATGGCAGCAATGCTCTATTAGATATCCCGATTGGAAGTAGATTGTCCTTGGGTGATTTGAATTATAAAGCAATTGAAAAGCTCTCATTAGGTAACTACCGTCTGGAATGTGAAACCGATGGATCAGAAGGGAGTCGTCACTTTGGTGCTCTACTGCCCATCGACTACATTAATGATCTTGGACGTGGAGAGATCACAGAGTTGCTTGTTGCTGGACAGGACCAAGAAACAGACCAGGCTCTTTATGATTATTACCAAGAAAGAGTATCCCGACCAATTACTTCGGGGAACAGATACCAGTATGAGTTGTGGGCTAGGGAGATACCAGGAGTAGGCAGAGCTAGGGCATTTCCCATTTGGGACGGAGAAGGCACTGTTAAAGTAGTCATATTAAACAATGATATGCGAACCCCTGCTGCAGCTACTGTTAATGCGGTTCAGATGTATATTGATCCTACTCAAGACGGTATGGGAGAAGGTGCAGCACCGATAGGCGCTAAGGCAACAGTCGTAGGAGCTTTAGAAGTACCAATTAGTATATCTGTTACGGTGGTTCTTGCTTCAGGCGCTACCATTGAGGGAGTCAGAGAGTTACTAGAATCAGGGGCTAAGGAATATTTAAAGGATTTAGCCTTTAACGATCCTCTGGTAAGGTATACACGGATTCAAAGCATCATCTTAGGGATCCCTCCCGTAATTGATTACAGTAACTTATTAGTTAACGAAGGGACGCAAAATATCGAAATAACAATGGACTCTGTTGCAGTCTTAGGCACGGTGAGTGTGTCATGACCACTGTTGAAAGGTTGAGGGATTATTTACCCGATTACTATGCTGAGATCGTAGAGATGGACAATCTGACAGCCACAGAAGGCGTAGAGTTTGATGCACTGTATTCGGATATCGAAACGCTACTGAATGAGTCATACCCTGAGACATCTACTATTTTCCTAGATCGATATGAGAAGGATCTTCAAATCTTAGTTGATAAGACAAAGCCAGTCGATCAGAGACGATCTGTAATCATATCTAAGATGCGTGGAAGCGGTAAGGTGTCAGGATCAATGATCAAAAACGTAGCCCAAGCCTATGATGGTGGGACGTTGGAAGTCGGGGTTGATATACCGCATTACACAATTATTATTACCTTTATCGATACGATGGGAATACCTCTAAATCTGGATGATTTAAAGCAAGCGCTAGAAGATATTAAACCAGCACACATGGCGCTTGAATATAAATTTAGATATCTACTGATCCGAGAAATCCACAACGTCATGACACTTAAGCAATTAGAGACAATCAAATTATCAAATTTCACTGGGGGTGTACCTATTGTCAACTAATACAGAGCATCTCGAGTTACTTAAGAAAGACCCAACATTGGACCAGAACGACACGTTCAATATCAAGACGATGATGAACGATAACTGGGATAAGATTGACGAGGCTGTAGAGCGAGTAGACGCCGCTGCCGTTGTAGTAAATGACAACGTAGCAGACTTACAAACTGACGTTACTGATGTTCAAGCCGAGCTAAGTCCCTCAAGCCAGCTAACCTCTAATATTAATGCTGGATCCCAAGTCATACAAGGGGTTAGCGCTCCAGCACTTGCATTTCCTAGGGTTGTTGGCCGGACGCTGATTAACATGTTTGGTGACTTGGGGAAGGGCGATAAAGCGGTGGGTTTTACACAGGTTAACTCTGTATTGACAGCGCAGAGTGATGGCAGCTTGAAGATATCAACAGTAGCAAGTGCGCCAAATTTTGCAGACGCATATTTAACCCTTCCTAGACTAAATACAGCAAAGAGGTATCTCTTAGCCGGGGAGGTAAAAAACGACACCGCCGATAGCGTGGGTATATATGTTCAAGGTCGGGGTTCCGCAATAATCTCAACGGATAAAACAAAATTTAATTTTATCTATCAGGTGATTACCAACCCCCCTCTGGAACTATTTATACTCAGAGTTAATTCATCTGTAGTCGGAGCAAGTGGTTATTTTAAAGGATTACGGCTGTATGAAATAACCGCACAAGAAAGCGCTGAAATTGCCGGCATGACAGCCGATCAAGTAGCGACGAAATACCCCTATGTAGGAACAGGTGTACATGGCATTAAAGACGTTACCATTTCAAGTATACAAGACAACTTATTGCCGGCACTTTCGGAATGGGAGGTATTCAAAGCGGGCACAGCTAAAGTGGAAGTCATTTCTCCATATGTCGCAAAATTAACATCAATGGGTGACAATAATTATGGGCAAATATACACAAGTGCTCCTATAATTGCCGGAAAATCTTACACGTTGGGCGGGACTATCGACAAACCGGCGGGAGCGTTAGACGCACTATTCATCTATTGGGCGGATAACAATAATGTTAGGCTTGTAACGGAAGGTCAAGCGGAACGTAAATTTAAAGGTACGCACATAGCGCCGGCAGAGGCGCACTTTATTCATGCGCATTTTACAGTAGACATTAGGAATGAGAGTCAAACACTTACAAATCCAATGCTTACAGAGGGTAACACGCCACAACCATTCAAACCGCAAAGCAAAACAATCCTAACAGCTTATACCGAGTTATACAGTAATACAGACGGATCAATTGCAGACAAAATGGAATATATAAGCGGAAAATATCAAAAGATTAAGCGGTGGAGTAAAAAAATACTTGATGGATCCTACTCATGGGCAATAGATCCTCCGGGTACTACACCGACTTCCAAACGTTTATTCGTAAGAGGGCCCGAGACAGTCGCCGAAACTTTTGTTGGTGTAGGAACTAAATTCGATGGTAAACCGCTCGAAAATTTAACTTCCGTGGCTATCGGTACGGTTGATTCAATGGTGGTATACGCGAACGGTGTTCTTTTAGACGTGCCCAACGCTGATAGTGGTTGGGGCCCTTCTTATACGCCAACAGTAGCCGAGATAAAAGCATATTTCTATGGCTGGACAATGCGAACCACAGCGGGCGCGATATGGGATGGATCAGCGGGCGATGTTTTCAAGCGGTGGTACGCCAAGTGGTCAGATGGTGCCATATGGTCGCCGACAGCTCTCAATACTTTTTCGGTTGATAAAGTTCCTAAGGCCCTCGCGCCAGCAGGCTATACGCCTTATCAGGTACTCATAAAACCACCAACGTCCTCCACCGAGGCTATTCAAACGAGCGGTGCAATTGTACTAGAAAGTGGAGATAATAGTGTAACTGTTAAATCTACTAATGTCCCTATCAATCCGAGCACCCTTACCCATGCTGATACCTTTTATAACGCCCTGAGTGACGCTGAAAGAGCAATAGCGGCGAATAGCGAAGCCGGGGCCATGTTGCTTGGTGGAATAAAGCCTGAGAGGTTTATATACGGAGACACTAAACGTGCATCCTCTAATTGGACTTATGGCGTTAATAACATCACGAAGGGCGGATTATATTATGTGGAAATAGATTTGAGTGATTTACCCTATGCCCAAGGTGGATTTGTTTTACATGAAGCGTATTCCTTTCATGACGAAATAGCGACCCAAACATTCACACCTTATGGTCAGGACAAAAAGTACTATCGTGGAAAGGTAGATGGTGTATGGAAGCCTTGGACAGAGATTTGGACAACGGCTAATAACACTTTGAACCTATCGATAAACGGGTTGAGAAAATCAGCAGACGGATTTATTGAACAATGGGGAGTTGTATTGGCGAATCCAGGGGTAGCAACATCGGTGGTATTTCCGGTAGCCTTCAACACAATATTCAATTTTGTAGCGACCGGAGTGTGCAATCCGGCTGTGGCGGTATCCGTTCCATCCGCCCTTAATAATTCCATTGAGTTTTTACATGGTGCGAGTAGTCCGATATATATACATTGGAGAGCGATAGGAAAATAAGGGGGTGGGATTGACTATGAGAGAAGAACAAAATATAGAGTCGCCAGTAATTCAGTATTACGCAGATATAAACGATTCGGGGGCAATCATTGGGTTCTACGTAAACGAGATACACGGCGACAATATACCGGAAACGGCGTTGCCTATTACCGTCGAAGAATGGACATTATATTCTAGTAATTCAAAGCTATATAAATTTGATGGCGAAGTAATACGAAAAAAGACACCGGAAGAGATCGAGGCGGAATATATAGAACCGGAGCCGATACCGAAGACGCCGGAGCAGTTGGAGATCGACGCGCTGAAAAAAGAAAATCGGATGTTAACAGCTCAAAATCAGGCCTTATCAGATAGAGCTGATTTTATTGAAGATATCATAGCTGAAATGGCTATGGTTGTTTATACATGATAGTTTCGGCTATATATTGGATTATTTCAATGCTGAAGGGAGGTGACGTCATGATGGCAATGTTCTTCGCGCAAAGAGTAATCTTGGGCAAAACTAAATTCAATGAGATTCCTTCTTCACTTCAACCAGGAGTACGTGATGTTTTAGTAGATAGCGGACTTGAATTTTTAATTGATGCTGAATAGTTAGAATATTATACGCAACTTCAACAGCACCTTAGATGGTGTATTTTTTATGCCCTCATAACTTTGGGGGCTATTTTTGATTAACGGAATCGGGGGAAGTTGTATGGATGAAACTACAGAAATACTGCAACGGTTGACTCGAGTAGAAACAAAGTTGGACGCTCAACTGTACGCTAAAGACATTGCCAAAGAAGCGTTACAGTCTACTAAATCAGCGCACCGACGGCTTGATGAGATTGAAGATAATCAGAAGTGGTTGTGGCGCACAATTGGCGGCGCTGCTATAGCAATTGTGATGGCTACTATAATAACGGCTATTAAAATGGGTAGTTTGTAATCTACTAAATCAAAGGGAGTGCATATTATATGGAATGGAATGCTATTTATCAGTTAATAGATATAAAGTTACTCATTGTGGTTGCGGCATGTTGGGCGATTGGATTCGCGCTTAAAAAGACCCCGAAGGTACCAGACTGGATTATTATCTACGTCGTTACGTTGGTTGCTGTGGGGCTTGCGATCTGGATGCTTGGTTTTGTTCCTGAGTCGCTTATTCAAGGTGTGTTGTGTGGTGCATTCGCTGTGTACGGTAACCAGTTAGTCAAACAGATTAGAAAGAGTGGTGATGAGTAAATGAGTCGCAAAATATCGCAAACAGGCATCGATCTAATCAAATCATTCGAGGGCTGCCGACTCATAGCGTACAAACCAGTTGCAACCGAGACATATTACACAATTGGTTGGGGGCATTATGGGTCTGACGTTAAAGCGGGCATGACCATTACACAGGCAAAGGCAGACAGTATGCTTGTAATCGATCTTGCCAAATACGAGGCATATGTCAACAACACATCATATGTCCCGGTAACAACGCAACTCACGCAAAATCAATTTGATGCACTGGTGAGCTTTTGCTATAACTGTGGAGCTGGCAACTTACGGAGCTTATGCAAAGGGCGTACATTGTCACAGATCTCCGCAAGTATCGCCAAGTATGACAAGGCTGGTGGTAATGTGCTAGCAGGGTTGGTGCGGAGGCGTAAAGCGGAGTTGGAGTTATTTAATAAGGCTGACATCCCTATTAATGCTGAGAAAGGAGAGAATGCATTGGACACAGCCAAGGTATATGTGAACGGTAGTAAAATAGAAGATGGATTTATCCTAGATGGCCGTGCATATGTACCGTTACGCGCAGTAGGGGAAGCGCTAGGGGCGAAGGTAGGATGGGACAATAAAAGTAAGACTGCATCAATCGATAAGTAAATTCGTAAGAGCTTGGAAATATGCCCTGCTGACTTCGGTCGGTGGGGCTATTTTTTGTAAATAAATGTATAGAATTATAAAGTTACAGGTGTTATATTTACCATGTACATATCAGCTTAACATATTAATAATATAGAATTATTAGGGGGATTTACATAATGGAAAGCGAAAATGAAATTAAAAATGGTAAGGTTATTTCGTTTATAAATATGAAAGGAGGGGTTGGAAAGACAACGCTATGTATAGGAATAGGACAATACCTGGCTGATCATGCAGGAAAGAAAATCCTTTTCATAGATTTGGATCCTCAATTTAACACCACACAGTCTTTAATGAACCATTTCGATCTAGAAGATGAGTATATGGAAAACTACAGAAAGAATAAAAGCGTGAGAAAATTGTTTGAGTCACCTACAACAATTTCAGAATTACCTAAGCTAGTAAAGCCCGAAGATGTTGTTGTGAATTTTGAACATTCGCCAAATATTGATTTGATATGTGGTAATATTGATTTGATTTTTGATGATAATCAAAATGATAGCGCAAGAACTCGACGAGTAAAAAGGTTCATTTTAGACAATAAACTTAAAGAGAAATATGACTTCATTTTTATTGACTGCCCACCAACGATTTCTTTTTATACAGATGCAGCCTTAAATGCATCAGATTACTATTTGGTACCAAATCGTATTGATAGATACTCAATTTTAGGTATAAAATTGCTGAAGCAAGTTATTGATAGGCTGGCATATGATGAAGATTTAAAAATTAAACCTCTTGGTATTGTATACACAATGGTAGATAGTATGACTCTAAAATCCCAAAGAGTAATGGAGGCTTTCGAGGAATCTTCATTGGTACAAGAAATTGATATTTTTGATGCACAAACTTCATTTGTTAAGGATTTAATGGTAGGCTTACAAGGCAATATTTCATCGAATTATAAAAAATCTAGAGAAGATATTGAGATGGTATCTAAAGAATTGTTGCGTCGTATAGATAAAGGAGAATAGTTATGAGTATTCCCATTAACGAAAATGAATTAATTTTAAGGAAAATATTAAAAAAGGATTCAGATATTATAGACTTATTTGGAGCAAGTGTTGCGTTATTATATTCTAAACAAGCCTTTGAAAAAAACCAAGACATATCCTATTTCTTGACAGAGGTTTTTGGAATTGACTTTCTTCCATATGTTATGAGATCGCGAACATTAATCGTTGCTAGGATTACTAAAGAGATTAAATATAAAAATAGTGAAGAACTTGAAGTAATTAAAGGTAGAATCATAGAGTACCTAAATAAAAATAATACTGAAACTACTTTAGATAATATTTCTAGTGTGAAAAAGAAACCAAAAAAGAAAGATGCCAACGATAAAATGAAAACTTGGCTTGAAGGGCTTTGAAAATGGTAGAGTTGGTTAAAAAGGTTGATCACCTGGAAGAAATAAAGGAAGAGGTAGTTAAATTTCTTTCTTTATTACAGTCGACAAAACAATTTCCAAATACTATTGAATTACAGGCGGTTGTTAAGTATATTATCGCTATGAAATCGATAGTTAATAATCATGAAGATAGTCACTATAAAAACAGTTTGATATTTGATATTATATCTATTTTACATTCTTTGACTGGCACATCAGTGAGGCAGTATCATTATATTTTTAGATCCTTTATTGAAAACTATCACCGTTCAATGCTTGATCTTGAGGATAATGATGAAATGGGGGTTAATCAACTTTTTCGATCTATGAAAAAAAAGTATGGAAATACTGTGGAGAGTCAAATTATTATAGATTTTATTGCGAATGAATACGATGAATCTTGTTTATATGTTCACAGTAATACAAAGGCAAAAACAACTGTACAAATGTATTATGTAGATATCATAAATAACGATGATTTTGATGAGGATACTTTATCTTCAACTATCACTAAAACTTTTGTGATATTAAAAAAAATGTTAGAACTTTTAATAGTCTCAAGACCAGATATAATTGAGAATGCATTCTACAGAAATAAACAAAAATTAAAATATTTAATTGGGGAACGACTATATACCTTAATGCTTTCTAGAATTAGAACCTAATGCGTGTAATGTATTAGTGACTAGCAGAATAATATGCAGCTAACGGAGCTTTTATCTATTCTAACTTCAAAATAATATCCCTTTAAGGTTCATCCTCTAATATATAGATAACCCCTTTTAATAACATACAAAAGGCTCTACTGGTATATAAACTGGTAGAGTCTTTTTTTGTGTTAAGGTAAGGAAAAGCAGTAAATAAGACCACGAAGGCATAACGCCAATGTGATCTCTTCTAATGTAGTATCTGAGCAATACGGTGTATGTTTTCTATATCCTTGTAAGGAATCCATACAGGACCCTTAGTAGTTCGCACCTTAGCACGTTCGGGATCAGTAGATACTTCCGCCACTCCGTTGATTACCTCGTCACTATGGAGCTTTATAGTTACTACCTGATTACTTCCTGCAGCTATATGTAGTTCATTCTTCATATAATAAGTCACCTCAAATATAAACTTCGACAACGAGCTTATGACTCCTTCATGATTCTCCCATATGATTGCCCTATTGTATGAAATTCACCTCAAAATTTCGTCCCCAATCCGTCCCCAAGTTCAAAAATATTCTATTTTGAATGCTCTTCTCAGGATCGTATAAAAAGAAAAAACCCTTATATAATAAGGGTTTAATGAGTGTGATATGGATGATCTGTACTGGATTCGAACCAGTGACCCCTACCCTGTCAAGATAGTGCTCTCCCGCTGAGCTAACAGATCAGAATATGTAATTTATCTATCTACTCTTGTTTTCCAAAGACTTTTTCAATCATATCAGCCCTTTGGGTAGGTGTCAATACTTTTGAGGTGAATAAGCGTCATCCTGAGGAATCTAGGTTTAAACATGGGTAAAAGAGTCTAGAATGCTTGGTATATCCATTCGCAAAAAGGAAGTGGTGTGATATGCCGAAGATTAAGAGTTGGTATGTGGTAGTGGGGATGAGCATGAGCGTTATTATTATGCTTAGCGGCTGCGCTTTGGAGCAGGAACAATCAACAACCACTGAGTTACAAATGCTAGATTCGCATAATACACCTGTAATGGAAGAAGTGTACTCAGATTCGGTCATAGATGAGGTCTACTCCACAGATGAAATTTCGCTTCCATAACTACAACATCAAGGGCCGCCAGTAAGTTTATGGTGGCCCTTGATGTTTTATTCTTCTTCATCCCATTTACGTGAATACCCTTTTTTGGTAACGTAAAAGAAAGAGAAGATGAGGATCACACTCATTAGAACAACAAGGAAAATAGTTACACCCATGATGTTGGCTCCTTCTATTAGAGAGCATTGTGAATTTACTCAACTATACATGAAATTATTTTTTTTGTATAATAATCGGATGACATTTGAAGACTCATGGAACAACTAGAAAGAGACGTGAAGGAGAGAATAGATAAATGGCTGCAGAGATAATCCATGTGAAGACGGAGGACCAGCTACAGTATGGTCTGGATATACGGAAGAAGGTATTCGTAGTAGAGCAGCAAGTACCGGTTGAATTAGAAATTGATGAATATGACAAGATTAGTCCAGATGTACATCACATTCTTATCCAAGATCAGGGTGAATATGTCGCTACAGGACGGTTGATATATTATGATGACGATACGGCCAAGATGCAAAGAATCGCGGTAGATCGTGATTATCGGACAAAAGGTTTTGGAAGAGTATTGTTGATAGCCATGGAGAATCTGGCACGGGAATTGGGAATGCATTATGCTCTGCTTGATGCCCAGTGTCAGGCGGAAACGTTCTACCGTAAACAAGGTTACGAAGTGATCTCAGAGGAACCTTTTGATGATGCTGGTATTCCCCATGTAAGGATGAAGAAGGCTTTATAGTTTTTTGTTGTATTGAAATCATGCATCGAAATCCTTCTATTGGGAACCATAGATATAACCTTTGAGATAAACAAAGGTATTACATGGACTAAAGAGGAGTGATATCTATGGAAAATGTAGAACGTGAGCAATTCGTTGCTGTACAGAAGAATGGTGATGGAGATCTGACGGCTTTTCGCACTTCATCAGGTCGCGTATTGGATTATACACAAGCTAAAGAGGAAGTAAATGCAGGGAATATCGCGGGAGTTAATTTATTTAAAGGTCGAGATGGCGAGTTATATATTCGTGGAGACGCGGATGGAGATCCTACCAATAATCTAGACCAACTTCCTCGTTTCGAATAAGTTACCATGAATAAGCAGCTTTAAAGTGCCTTTTGGGTACTTTGAAGCTGCTTTTTTGTTTCAATTTCAAGGATAATCATAAATAAGATGCTGCTCTAAAAAAGTCATTAACCCTGTTGCACCGACAAATTCATCCTTATTGTCTCCGTAATGCATGAGATAGATGATTCGTTGGATGTCCTCGGGTAGCGTCAATAACTCTTGCAGTGTTGTATGTACTTCGCCAGGTCCTGTTAGTTGGCAGTCATGGAGGATGACATTGCATGCTCTATTGTGTACCAACTCGGCAAGTAAGGACGAACTAAACGTCATATCAGCACTATAGAAGATATGTTCATTCACATAGAGAGAGTAACTCTTTTTACCAGGGATATGTTCAGTTGGTATCATTTCAAGGGTGATCTGATTAGATATGAACTGTGCTTGACCGGGGGACAGGGGTCTAATAATGAAGATATCCTCCAAGGTCATGATTTCACCATCTTGGTACAACCCACCCCTTAAGGTATGTTCCCATAGGGTGTCGATGAGTGTGTCGGCAATATATAGAATCATTTTACGCTTATATTTAAATTTCATAGTGAAGGCCAGTTCTTCAAGTCCACCGACGTGATCTGCGTGAATATGGGTGATCAATACGGCATCGATGTCATCAAAAGAAACATTTAATTGGTGTAGCGCCATCGGTGCAGTTACACCACAATCAATCAATAGTGTGAACTCGTCGTCGTATAATAGAGCGTTGTTATTGAAATAACGTCTAGCAAAAGCACTGCCTGTTCCTAACATCTGTAGTTGTATGCTCAAACGGTGTAACCTCCTTGTCCTATGTATTAAATATACCATTGATAAGAGATTCGTGTCAGGCACATTATTCCAGAATATGATATGACCTAATAGTTCCCAACTGATTCAATTTCCATACAATGGAGGGAGGCATCAGATGAGGAAATGAGGTGTCATTAATGGTTAAAGCTAAGAGCAAGAAGCCCGGTCAAGCCAAAGGAGAAAAAACAAGAAGAGGGTTGAAAATTGTGACTTCGGAAGTGTGCGAAGTATGTAAAACACCATGCTCCGCAGGTATGGAATATGCTGCACGAATGAGAATTCCCGGGGCATTGGGTAAAGGCATACCGTGTATTCTTACGAAAATAAGTTCATAAATGTGGAGCTATAAAGCCTGCTGGGCAATTTATGCAGGTTTTTTTCTAATGAATACCAAGAACACCGCAACTTGCGATTTAACTTGTAGTATATACAATAACAACACGAATGAAAGGGGGATGAATAATGAGATGGAAGAAAGTAATAATAAGCACACTTGTATTATCTTTGATGGGCGGATCACTTCTGTTTGCTGATTCGGTTTCCCAGAAGGTAGGCTTGTGGATTAATGGCCAAGAAGTTCAAGACGGCGGATATATGATTAATGGAAAGACCTATGTTCCCATTCGTGAATTTAATGGGGTTGTAGATTGGAGTTCAGAGAATAATGAAGTGAAATTCCTGAAACCCAACGTACATATTTTCCTCTTCAAAGGAGATACTGTGTTTGGGAATGTAAATAAGGGGAAGTTGAAGTTCAATGTGTTCTCTCAAGTAGATGGATTAACTTCGAATATTTCTAGCGTGAAGGTTGCCATTACAGATCCCTCAGGTAGCATGCTAGACATTCAATCACAGGATTTAAGTAGTGATCAGAAAGATAATTTCTGGTTCAGAACGTATGATTTCACCTACGATTTCAAAACTACTGGGAAATACTCTATAGGGTTCTACATAAAGGCTTCCAAGAATGCTGAATACCAACTGGTCGCTCAAAAAATCATTACAGCTCTGAATTAAGGATAGTGAAAATGGATATGGAAGGTCAATAGCACTAGGATACCGTGTTCAAATTGACCTCCACAGTCTTCCGTGATACGATACAAAAGTATGATAATCCAACCAGAAGTGAGGTTTTTAAATGACTGATCACACACATGAACACGACGATGGATGCGGTTGCGGTCATGATCATGAGCAAGACCATGAGCATGAAGAGTTTGTCATTACATTGACAGATGAGCAAGGCAATGACGTGGAAATGGTTCTTGTAGAGACTTTTGATGTAGGCGAGAAGGTCTATGCTCTACTGCTAGAACGTGAGAACCCAGAAGCGGATGGTATCATCCTGCGGATGGAAGAAGAGAACGAGGAAATGGCACTGTATAATATTGAAGACGAAGAAGAGTGGAAGTCTGTTGAAGAAGTATATAATGTGCTTGTAGCACAGCAAGAATAGATGACATTCTAACTCATAATCGGATACAAAAGAAGCACTGTATATACAGTGCTTCTTTTTGTATCCCAAATATTAAGAAAGTATATGCTTTCCAACACTTAATAGTAAACGGATGCCGTCCACTGGGGACGACATCGTTATCGTTATTTATCCAAAGTTGATGTTAGAATATGGCGTCGGTCTCTACGATGACTTTAACATTATGGATATAACGATCTTCAGGTCCTTTAACTGGAAGGCCAACTTCAACATGATCAATGATGTAGTCAATGTTATCTTGTGAGATGACTTCACCGGGCAGTAGAATTGGGATTCCTGGTGGATATACATAAATAAATTCTGCGATAATCCGGCCAGCAGATTCTTTGAATGGAATGACTTCGGTATCTCCGTAAAAAGCATCTCTAGGAATGAGAGAAAGCTGCGGTGTTTCTGGAATTTTGATAACGAGCTCATGGGCTGAGTTAACTTGATAATAGGTTGCAGACATTTCGCGTAAGGCATTCAATAATATCTCTATCGTATCCTGTTCATCACCAGGTGTGACCAGACAAAGGATATTGTACATGTCACTGAGCTCAACTTCCAAGTTGTAATGCTCTCGTAGCCAATTCTCAGTCTCATACCCCGTGATTCCTAAATGACGAACATGAATCGTTAGTTTAGTTGGATCATAGTTGTGAGTCGCTTCTCCACCAAGGATTTCAGTTCCGAAACAATAGAGACCTTCAATTTGGTTGATCTCTGTCCGCGCGTACTGTGCCAATTCAATGGCCTTTTGAGCCATTTCATGTCCATTTATCGCTAAATTACGTCTGGAGGTATCCAGTGAAGCTAGAAGGATATAAGAAGTTGACGTCGTTGTTAGCATACTAATGATGGTCTGTACACGTTGTGGATTCACAAATCCATTCTTCACATTTAGATTAAGAACAGAGCTTTGCGTCATCGATCCACCTAATTTGTGAACACTAGTAGCGGCCATATCAGCACCCGCTTCCATAGCGGAGACTGGAAGATCTTCATGAAAGTGTATTAGTACGCCGTGTGCTTCATCTACAAGTACTGGAACGTGACGACTATGAGCTAGTTCCACAATTTCTTTAAGGTCTGCACATACACCAAAGTAGGTGGGATTGATGACAAGAACTGCTTTGGCATCTGGATGGCGATCAAGAGCTCTTCTGACAGAGCTAGTGGTAATACCATGGTCGATTCCTAAGTTCAAATCATGTGCTGGTGAGACAAATACAGGTTTAGCTCCAGCAAATATGATCGCTGACATGATCGATTTATGTACATTACGTGGAACGATGATCTTGTCACCAGGAGAACATATTGATAGAATCATCGTCATGATTGCGCCGCTTGTACCTTGTACACTAAAATAGGTATAGTCTGCACCGAATGCATCAGCGGCTAATATCTGTGCTTCTTCAATAACACCTGTAGGTTGGTGCAGATCATCGAGTGGAGAAATGTTAATTAAATCTATTGAAAGGGCATTATCCCCTATGAATTCGCGGAATTCTTTATCGGCACCCTTACCTTTTTTATGTCCAGGAATATGAAACTGTACGGGATTACTTGCCGCGTGTTTTTTGAGCGCAGTAAAAAGCGGTGTGGAGCTATGATCCATGAGTGTTGTCACAACCTTTCTTCAGTTGAAATACAAACATGAGTATAGCAAATTAGGTGGGGAATGCAAGTTTTAGTTTAATCTATTTGGTGTGTGAAACTTATTCGGAATATGGGTAATTTATATAATAGATAGAATGAACTTAAGACAACCCCTCATCAATTGTTAATTTTTATAGAAGACATAGGTTGAGGGGATACTTTAGTTAAAGATCTTCTGAATAGAAAAAGGATGGGATAAAGATGACGCAAGGAATGCAGCATAATGAAGAGGTGAAGGTCGTTAGACGACGATTGAGATCTCCTTTTTTTATCGAACTGATGCTTATTATCTTCTTGGTAGAATTTCTGAAAGGTTCCTTACTCGTGACATTATTGCCCGTGTATATGAAGAATTCCCTTGGATTAACAGCTTGGAGTATCGGGATAGCCTTCTCACTGCAATATGTAGGGGATAATCTGTTCCGCAGTCCGGCTGGCTGGATTTCCGAACGTTTAGGTTTTCGTAAGACGATGTCAGGAGCGCTGTTACTAACGGTCATTGCTGTTACCATTATTGCCTTCACATCTGCTCCCATCTGGCTGGCAATAGCTTGTTTAATCTTAGGGATTGGAACATCCCCTCTTTGGCCCTGTGCTATGACAGGTGCTACGGAAATATCAGGCCCGAATAATAGTAATGGTACAGCGATTGGTGCTCTTGAGATGGCTTCACTTGCAGGCATTGGAGCGGGACCTCTCATCATGAACTTTCTGATGCAGCGTACAGGTTCTAACTATCACACTGCTTTCTTATCTTTAATTGGTTGTGGTGTCGTACTTGTTCTCGTTGCATTACTGCTTCCTGGTCGTAATAAAAATGGAATACCACAAATGCTCGAGGAGAAAATCGTGCATCGTAATGCACTGGCTTTTGTAGCGTCTAAGATATTGAAGCTTGTGAATAGTGTGAAGAAAACGTTACATGAAGTGAAGCACACCTTGAAAGTTAGTTGGCTCGTTTATCCGGCCTTGTTTATGCAATCATTTGTCATTGGATTGATGACACCTGTCATTACATTGTACGTACAGAACGATCTTCATTTTAGCCCAAATATGTATAGTATTCTGTTAATAGCGGGTGGAGGAATTACGGTTGTTGCGCTTATACCGTGTGGTAAGCTTGTTGATCGATTCGGGACAGCGCCTTTTCTACACACTGGTTTTATCCTGGCAGCCATATCTATCGCAATCTTTTCCATGGTTAAATCGATGTCGCTTGTATTTGTATTCGTCGCTTTGATCGGAATTAGCTATGCTTTTATTCTACCTGCATGGAATACGTTCATATCACATTTGGTACCTAAAGGTGAACGGGGTGCAGTGTGGGGCTTTTTCTTAACTCTACAAGGGTCTGGCATGGTTGTAGGTCCGATTGTATCAGGGGGAATGTGGGATGTCATGGGGCATGCTGCCCCATTCATCACAAGTAGTGTGGTTATGAGTTTACTGTTCATTACTCACTTGTTGTTGACCCGGAAATCTGCCAATGGAGCTCATTAACTGAAGGATTGTTTGTAGAGTGGAAGCAGATTCTCGAATGTAGATTGGATGAGAGATATAAGTTGTTCGCCGTTACCCAGAATAGAATCGTCATTTGAGATGCGGAGACCACATAAAATTTCTGATTTTTTAACCGTTGCTAATTTGGTGGCTATGACTTGCAGATCTTCTATGGATGTATCTCCGTTCAGCTTACCTTCTGGTTCCATATGATCCATGGACCAATAGTACTGGTCGGGAATTATTTTTTTGAATCTGTTCTTATCGGCTTCTAAATTTTTGGCGAATATGGTTTTATTTGAGCTTTCATATATGACAGCAAAAATAATAAATAGATGAGACGAGAACATCCCTACTTGGAAATGGGGGAGTGCTTTATATCCTCTTTTGTTAGCAGCCCAAGCTACCCATGTATCGTTAGGTGGATTAACTGTACGTCGCGCATGTTTGGCGACATGAGGATACATCTCTTCGCCACAGAGTACGGATAGATAAGGAGCGATTTCTGTGCCAAGTAGCTCAAGTTTAGGTCGTACATTGGCTATCAACGCTTCCATTCGTTGTTCTAATCCGGGTACTTGAAAGACATCAAAGTCTTGTTGGTTAAATCCTGTGAATGACATATTTATATCTCCTATTCATGCGCTGCAAATGCAACGCCTTTTTGTCTTTCATCATTATATCATAGACTTGTCCAAGGAATCATATTTGAAGAATCTGGTCATAAATTAGAGAGGACAGGTTTGGAAAAGCTAAGAAAAGGGTAAAAATAGTCAATAAACCAAGTTACCCTTACATAAGATAAAGTATAAAATGAATAGTAAGCAAAACCGAACTCAGTGGGTCATGTCACGTCTCAAAATCAGTGTTATCTTTTCACAACAATCAAGTCTTAGGGGGGAGTGCCGTGAATAAGAGCTATGAAGTGGAATACAGCAATCTGGAGCTTCGATTTAAAAGACGGAATATTCAAGACTTGATTAAGGAACTGATCCAAGAAGGCTACTCTCTTTATTGGAGTGAGAATGAAGCTCTATTTATTATTTCGGTAAGAACAGGGCGTAAATTGGTTAAGCTACGCTTTGTGAGAACACGCAGTGGTTACAAAATGGTTGGAGATTATATTATTCGTGATGCTCGGCTTGCAGAGTGGATGGAGAAGCTGATTGAGAATACGCGTGGACACGCAGTGGTAAAACGATTTAAAGATCGACAAATTCTAATTGAAAATATATTGTTCGGAGAAGTGATCCAGTTGGTAGAAATTTCGGGTTATCAACAAAGAGTTTTATTTCAGAAAGGCCCTGTTCTAACAGAACAAGAGATGACGGGGATGTATTATTCAAATGAAGGAGATTTGCGGCTTAAGTTACGGCGTCTTGAAATGGACGATGAGCTAGAGAAAATGTACAAAGCGATACAAAGTAATAATACTGAAACAATCAAACAGTGTAAAGATCAGCTTAGTATCATTAGTCGTGAATTGCTGATGCTTGAATGGTGAGAAGGACTTTGGTTTACACTAAAAGAGTCTCTTGAGATAAACGCCTCGGCTCGGTGCGGGGTGTTTATTCATGTGAGGAATTAATAACAGGGGTTCACTTCTAACGATAAAAACGTTAATATATATGTATTGTGTATCAATGATAAACAAAAAAACGGAGTAAAGGATGAGAAAACCAGATGGCTAAACAACAGATTGGTGTCATTGGACTTGCTGTAATGGGCAAAAATTTAGCTCTGAATATTGAAAGTAAGGGCTTTACAGTATCTGTGTACAATCGTTCTCCTGAGAAAACGAATGATCTTCTTAAAGAAGCAGAAGGTAAGAACTTAATTGGGGCTTTTTCCGTTGAGGAATTCGTGGAGTCTCTTGAAGTTCCACGCAAAATTCTAATCATGGTACAAGCGGGTAAGGCTACCGATGCAACGATCGAACAGTTGCTACCGTATCTTGATCAAGGTGACATCATCATTGACGGGGGTAACGCTTACTTCCCGGACACACAACGTCGCAGTAAAGAACTAGAAGACAAAGGATTCCGTTTCATTGGTGCAGGAGTTTCTGGTGGGGAAGAAGGAGCACTAAAAGGTCCTTCGATCATGCCAGGGGGTCAAGAAAGTGCGTATGAGTTGGTTCAACCGATTCTTACAGCTATTTCTGCTAAAATTGACGGCGAACCTTGTAGTACATATATCGGACCAGACGGTGCAGGACACTATGTCAAAATGGTTCATAATGGTATCGAGTATGGAGATATGCAGTTAATAGGCGAAGCTTATCATCTGTTGAAGGATGTACTGCACCTAAACGCAGAAGAATTGCATGAAATTTTCACGGACTGGAACAAAGGGGAATTGGATAGTTATCTCATCGAGATCACTGCTGATATCTTCTCTAAATATGATCAAGAGACTAGCAAACCGATGGTGGATGTTATCTTGGATGCTGCGGGTCAAAAAGGAACAGGTAAATGGACAAGCCAAAGCTCACTTGATTTAGGCGTACCATTGTCAATGATCACTGAATCCGTCTTCTCACGTTTCCTTTCAGCTATGAAGGCAGAGCGCGTTGAAGCAAGTAAAATATTGAATGGACCAACAGTGGAGCCTTTCCAAGGTGACAAGGCTGAGTTCATCGAGAGCATTCGTAAAGCACTATTTGCAAGTAAAATTGTATCGTATGCGCAAGGATTTGCGCAGCTTCGTGTCGCTTCCGACGAATATGGTTGGGACTTGAAATACGGTGAACTCGCCAAAATTTGGCGTGGTGGATGTATCATTCGCTCCCGTTTCCTTCAGAACATTACCGATGCGTATGAGAAGAATCCAGCGCTTAAAAACTTGTTGCTAGATCCATTCTTTAATGATGTTGTAAGTAAATATCAAGGCGCATGGCGTCAAACGATTGCTACTGCTGTAACAAGAGGTATCCCAGTTCCTGGGTTCGCAAGTGCACTTGCATACTTTGATAGCTATCGTACAGAAAGATTGCCTGCCAACTTGCTTCAAGCGCAACGCGATTACTTCGGTGCTCATACGTTCCAACGTTTAGATAAAGAAGGTTCTTTCCACTATAATTGGATGAAAGAATAGTTCTTGATTTAAATGTGAGGTTCTGAGTGTGTAGAAGAGGGGACAAGGCCATGCATAACTTCCATTAGGCATGACCGCATTGTATCTTGGTCAAGATGATTTGGCCAAGACCTGCTCAGTAGCAGCAGGGTCACCTCACCGTAATATTGGAAAATGTGTAACAAGCGTGGCTTAGAGAGGTCCAGCATGGCTGGGTCTTCCTGGGCCACTTTTTGTTGTACGTAATGTAATACCCAAATGATATCATCGCGACATAATACATGACTGGGGTCAGAGATCCTGTGCATACGATGTGAAATGGTGTTGAATGTAGATTCTATATATGACATAACAGATGGTTCACTCCTCTCTATTAATCTGAATAACTCTCTACTAAATATCGTGTTCCTTTAGTATATGAAATGATAGCTATAATTGAATCACTTTTTGGATGATTGTCGAAGCTTTTGGGGCTGTGTTATGATATGACCAATGAAATGATAATGAAAGCTAAAGGATAGCTAGATTAAGAGGTGAAACTTTGAATCAATCCAAAGATAATATCATCCTGATCGGAATGATGGGGACGGGTAAATCCACCGTAGGTTGCTTGCTTGGAGAGCAGCTTGGATATCCATTGGTAGACTTAGATGCTGCTGTAGAGCAGGAAGAAGGATGTAGTATCGCTAGTATGTTTGCCAACCATGGTGAGGCCTACTTTCGACAAGCAGAGTCATCCATGCTACAGCAGGTGTTGACAGGCACACAGCAGGTGATTGCAACAGGCGGAGGTGCGGTGCTCGATCCACTGAATTGTGAGTACATGCAAAGACTAGGATGGGTCGTAGCATTAGCTGCAGAAGTGAATGATATTGTTGCGCGTGTTCAAGGTGATGGAGTAAGACCATTACTTGCAGATCATCCAGAGGACAGAGTTCGTACAATACTCGAAGAACGGAAGAATGCGTATTTGTTTGCAGACTACACCGTGGATACATCGAAGCATTCTGCGGAAGAAGTAGCTTCTTTGATTTTAGCGCGTTACCGCGTCTAAGCTTGATTCTGAGGGCGAGATTGTATGCGTAAGTTTGAAATTCTATTATATAACTGTTGAAGAGGAGCTATATATCACTATGGACGTTATCGTTAGACCGACACCGGAATTAAAGGGTAGCATTGGGGCTTTGTCTTCCAAAAATTATACAACACGCTATTTACTTGTAGCAGCATTGGCGGAAGGAACAAGTACAATCTATTATCCTGCACATAGTGAAGATAGTGATGCTATGAGACGCTGTATACAGGATTTAGGTGCTGTTCTAGAAGAGGATGAAGAGAAAGCTGTCATTACTGGCTTTGGCAGACACCCCAAGGATATTAAAGAACTTAATGTAGGTAATGCCGGGGCAGTATTGCGCTTTCTGATGGGGATTGCCACTTTGTGTCCAGAGGTTACTTTTGTGAATACGTATCCTGATTCATTAGGGAAGAGACCTCATGATGATTTAATAGAAGCGCTTGGATTGTTAGGTGTTGAAGTTGATCACAACAACGGACGGTTGCCGATAACCATTCGAGGTGGTAAGCCTAAAGGCGGTAAGATAAGCGTATCTGGAGCGGTTAGCTCTCAATATTTAAGTGCACTTCTCTTCCTAACACCACTATTAGCAGAAGATAGTGAAATTGAGGTGTTGGATGACCTGAAATCTAAAGTCGTGATCGGTCAGACGCTTGAGGTGCTTGAGCAAGCAGGAATCGTGATACATGCTTCTGAGGATTATATGCATTTTCGAGTGCCTGGAGGACAGTCTTATCAAGCAAAAACATATACGGTTCAAGGCGATTATCCTGGATCGGCAGCCGTTCTTGCGGCGGCAGCCGTTACACAATCTGATGTCGTAATTGAACGCTTACCCGTATTTAGTAAACAAGGAGAACGCGCCATTATTGATGTGTTGAAAATGATGGAGGTTCCACTTACCCATGAGAACGACATTGTGCGTGTTCAAGGAAACGGTCGCTTAAAGGCAGTGGAATTCGATGGAGATGCTGCTACGGATGCCGTGCTAGCGATGGTAGCTGCAGCCGTGTTCGCAGAAGGAACCTCGCGTTTCTATAATGTGGAGAATCTACGCTACAAAGAGTGCGACCGAATTACTGATTATTTAAATGAGCTTCGTAAAGCAGGCGCTAATGTGGAAGAACGCCAAGCAGAAATCATTGTACATGGTCGGCCAGAAGGCGTTGAAGGTGGCGTAGAGATTAACGCTCATTACGACCATCGTGTCATTATGGCTCTTAGTATTGTGGGACTCCGTTCCAAGAAGCCTATTATTATTAAGGATGCTCATCATGTGGCTAAGTCTTACCCGCAGTATTTTGACCATATTCGGGCGCTTGGTGCACAGGTAGAATGGGTACAATAGAATTAAGAGACTATTTAGAGATTGTTCTGAATAGTCTGTTTTTTGAACAGGTACTTTATAATACGCTAGAAGAAGAGGAGGAATGAAGGATGTCATTTACGAATCCGACTCGTGAACAAATTGGAGAAATTCTGGAGAATGCCGGCAATATTGCGGTGGTAGGATTATCTGATCAATCAGATCGCACTTCTTATATGGTTGCTTATGCGATGCAAAAGAAAGGTTACCGGATTATTCCCGTCAACCCAGTAGCTAAGGATGAGCAAATACTTGGTGAGGTCTGTTATTCATCACTTAAGGATATTGCTGAGCCAGTAGATATTGTCAACGTCTTTCGGCGTAGTGAATATTGCGCGGCAGTAGCACAAGAAGCCGTAGACATCGGAGCCAAGGTACTTTGGCTACAACAAGGTATTATAAGTGATGAAGCAGCTAAGATTGCTGAAGAGAATGGTTTAACCGTTATTATGGATCGATGCATTAAGGTAGAGGATGCAATGATTCTAGGAAATCGGGATAAAAAAGAATAAGTATACGGTTCATCAATTGAGAAGCACCAAGCAAGCACTCCACATGGCTTGTTCGGTGGCTTTTTATTTTGACAAAATGACTAGTAACGCTTACCATTCAATATACATACGTGTAGACTTACATTTACATGAACACTATGCAGAAAGGGGAGTGTACCTTGAATTGGTTGGGATCTTTACAACAGCTCGGTAGAGCAGTCATGCTCCCTACAATGGTGCTACCTTCTGCTGCTATTCTGTTAAGTATCGGAAGTCTACCTTGGGAAGCTTGGGGACTTTCATCTGTAGCTGAAGTAAGTACATGGGCGGGGCAAGCTATTTTTTACTTTTTACCATACCTATTTGCTGTTGGGGTAGCCTGGGGACTTGCCAATCAAGCTGGACCAGCGGGTCTTGCAGCATTGGCTGGAATGTTTGTCTACGATCAAGTGACCGGTCATCTAGGGAATGGTGATATTCAACCTTCAACGTTAATCGGGATTATATTTGGGATCATATCAGGGGTCTCGTATAACCGATTTCGAAATATTAAACTTCCGGAAATTGTCCAATTTTTCGGAGGGTCACGATTTGTTCTATTGATTGTTGGACTTTTTTCGGCTGTGTTCTCGTGGGCAATGGTTGGAATCGCCCCTCTCTTACAGAGGGGTCTTAACGAACTAACGTTTATTATGACACAGCTTGGTGGATTTGGATTATTCGTGTATGGCATGTTATACCGAATTCTAACTGCATTTGGATTACATCATTTGTTGAATAATGTATTCTGGTTTCAAGTGGGAACATTTACCGCAGCTGATGGAACAGTTATTCAAGGTGATTTACCCCGATATTTCGCGGGTGATCCTACGGCTGGAGTTTTCATGGCGGGGTTATTTCCGATTATGATGTTTGCATTACCAGGTATTGCCTTGGCGATTACGCATGAGGCTCGTGAGGATCTTAAGCCGAAGATTAAAAAGACATTTTTGACAGCTGCTTTAGTCTGTTTTTTGACAGGAGTATCCGAGCAGATTGAGTTCGCATTCTTATTCGTTGCTCCTTATCTATTCATTGTACATGTTGTCTTGTCAGGCTTAGCCATGTCACTTACATATGCTTTAGGCATCCACCATGGCTTCTCATATTCAGCAGGGGTTATTGATTACATACTCAATTTTCATTTGTCTCACAATGCATGGATGTTGCTTCCTATTGGAGTTGGATATGGACTGATCTATTACTTTTTATTTAGGTGGGCTATCCGAAGATTTCAGATTCCTACACCTGGGCGAGAAGAAGGGTCCGTATTGGAAGATTGGGTGGGAAGTATTCCTTACCAAGCACCGCTTATCCTGGAGGCACTTGGCGGGAAGTCAAATATTGTGCAAGTTGAATCGTGTATTACTCGTCTTAGGTTAACGGTTAAGAATGATAGGTTGATCGATAGCAACGGACTGAAATCGTTAGGTTCGGCAGGGCTGATCAAACTAGGTGGCGGTAATGTGCAAGTTGTATTCGGTACGTACTCTGAGCTCATTCGTGAAGAAGTGAACAAGTTGATGCAGAGAGATCTGCAGCAAGTGATGTTTAATGCGCCTGTACAGGGTATTATGCTTCCAATCGAAGAAGTGCCAGATCAGATTTTTGCGGCTAAATTAGTTGGTAATGGTGTAGCCTTTCTACCGGAACGAGATGAACTCGTATCACCCGTGTATGGAACAGTTATTCATATATACCCAACGATGCATGCACTTGGTATTTCTACGCCAGAGGGGCTTGAGGTACTGCTTCATATCGGAATAGATACTTCTCAATTGAAGGGTGGATATTTCACAGCTATGGTTAAAGAAGGGGACAATGTCATTCCAGGGCAATTGCTTATTAAATTTGATTTACCTTATCTTCGCAGCCATGCTGCTTCACTAGTCACACCTATGGTGATTACTAATCCAGAACGCGTGAGATCTTGGAGCTTTGCTCCTTTTAAAGGTGTTAAAAAAGGGCAGGCATCCGTAATGTCTGTTGTTCTACACGACAGGAATGTTGGAGGGTTTGAATCATGATACAAGGTATCAACGCTGCGGCAGGCGTAGCAATAGGTAAAGCATTTGTTCTTCCAAGTTGGGAATGGGATCTACCCGAATCTAGAATGGATTCTGTTGATTTAGCCAAAGAATTTGAACGGCTCTATGAAGGTATCCGTACTTCTAGAGATGAGATAGTGTTCATCAGGAATGAATTCAAAGAGGTTGTTGGAGGGGAAGAATCAAGTATTTTTGATGCCCACCTCGCAATTCTAGAAGATCCCGTGTTTATGAATGAAATTCAAGGCATTATTGAACGTCAATATAAAGCAGCCGAAGTCGCGGTGAAAGAAGCGATTGACCACTTTGTCACGATGTTTGACTTGTTAGATGATGAGTATATGAAAGAGCGGGCAATAGATATTAAAGATGTGGGTAACCGATTATTAAAGCACTTACTTGGTGCGCCTGAAATTACACTTCCGGTGGATACTCAACCTTATATACTAGTGGCTAAAGAACTTTCGCCGTCTCAATTGGTACATCTAAATCCTTCACATGTTCTAGGGATTGTAACCTTAGTTGGTGGTAGGACCTCTCATTCAGCTATCATGGCACGCGCGATGGGAATCCCACTGGTATCGGGCCTTGAGAATAAGCTTGAGACTCCTATCCAGACGGGAGATTTACTTGTTATTGATGGGGACCAAGGACATGTGCACATTCACCCCAATGATACTACGGTAGCGCAATATGCGGGAATTCGGAAAAAGCAACAGTTGAAGAAAGATCAACTACAAGTGCTCTCAGCTGTAGACGCGATCACTAAAGACGGTGTAAAGGTTCATCTTACTGCCAATATAAGTTCAGTTAAAGAAATGGACTTAGCATTAAAGTTCGGGGCTACAGGAGTTGGATTGTTCAGAACAGAGTTCCTTTATATGGACAGAACAACTTTTCCAAGTGAGAATGAGCAATTTGAAGTTTATCGCCGCGTAGCTGAGCAAGTCGTGAGGGGTTCCGTAGTCATTCGAACGCTAGATATTGGTGGAGATAAGCAGCTTGATTATTTCTCTTTGCCGGAAGAAGATAATCCCTTTCTAGGGTATCGTGCTATCCGAATTAGTCTTGATCGTAAGCCATTATTCAAAACCCAATTAAGTGCGATATTGCGAGCCAGTGCATACGGGAATGTTAAGATTATGTTTCCGATGATCTCGTCTGTCGATGAAGTGAGACAAGCTAGAAGCCTTGTACGAGAAGCCATGACTGAACTAGATGCACGAGGGGTGGCTTATGATGCCAATATACAGATTGGTATCATGATTGAAGTACCTGCTGCAGTAACGATATCTGATTTACTTGCCGAAGAAAGTGATTTCTTCAGTATAGGAACCAACGATTTAGTGCAATACGTATTGGCTGTAGATCGTATGAATGAGCAGATTGCTCATATGTATCATCCTTTTCACCCAGCGATATTAAGAATGCTTAGAATGACTGTTGAAGCCGCGCATTCGGCAAATATTCCGGTAAGTGTCTGTGGTGAGATGGCAGGAGATGAACGCGCGATTCCATTATGGTTGGAGCTAGGCGTGAACGATTTAAGTATGTCTCCACAATCATTACTTCGAATCAAACATCGTTTATTAAATACTACGGCTATCGATGATCGTAAGGTTGCTAAGGAATGTTTCAAGATGCGTACGAATTCTGAAATAGAAGGAATTCTAAATCAATATCATGAATCCCATGGCAGTAGTCGATCGATGGCTAAAGATTAAGGATGAATAAAGTTAAGCCTCCGTGTACATTTCTGTTGGAATGTACATGGAGGCTTATTTTTGTTTGGAAATGAATTCTAAACTTCTTAGTTACTTTCCAGCTACTGCATCACAGAATGCCTTGCCGTATGGCGGAAGATCTGGGGGTCTTTGTGCTGATATAATATGCCCATCAACAACGACGGATTCATCCTTCCAAATCGCTCCTGCATTCTCCATATCATCTCGAATTCCAGGTGTTGAGGTGACTGTCACGCCATTCAGAATCTTAGCCGAGATAAGTACCCAGCCTGCATGGCATATTTGCCCAATGGGCTTCTGTGCTTCATTCATTTCCTGTACCAGAGTAATGACCTTATCATATCTGCGTAGTTTATCTGGTGCCCAGCCTCCGGGTACGAGAATGGCATCATAGTCTGCGCTCTCTACTTCTTCATAAGCATAATCACTAATGGCGGGGACGCCATATTTACCGATATATGTTTTACCTCGCTCGGATCCTACAAGGTGAACAATAGCACCCTCTTCGCGCGCTCGATAGATCGGATACCACAATTCCAAATCTTCGAAGTCTTCATCCACAAGAGCAATGATTTTCTTACCCGTTAATCTCATCTGTAGCATCTCCATTCTATTCTTATTATGGTTATAGTTTAACCTGTTCCTATTCATTCTATCAAAATATATACCTATAATCATTGGAGCTGTATGAATAAAATAGATTCTCTGAAAATTAAACTATCTGATCTGATATCCAGGATGGAGGAATTAGGACATCGGAAGTCGAATATGGAGGAAACAAGCATAATAAATGGGGTGCATTGTAATGAGTCAACAATGTGAATGTGGCCAACAGATGAAGCTGGAGCTGCGAACGGTTGTATATGCCGGTGCAGTTGAAATTCTTCATGTTCCTGTTCGTACATGTGAGGATTGTGCTGCCTATTTTCTTTTACCACCCATTAAGAATGTACTAGCGGAGTACATGAATGAATTGGGGAAACATCCAAGTAAGAGAAAAGTTTCTTTTACCGAATTTAATGAGCTATCACATGTTATTCACGAGGTGTTCTCACAAGAGGAATCTAACTGTTGTAAAGCTATAGAGAAAGCAGTGAAAGAAGCGATTCATGATCGAACGAATCTATTACTGGATTTGTACAGGTACGCAGAAAGTATGGAAGATCTCAAATGGATGGACAATCTTCGGCAACGACTGATGCAACTTTCGGGCTTATTGTCGAAATTAGGAAGAAATTGATTATTTTTTCATGAAATATAGCTGATTTTATGCGGTATAATAGCTTTTTTTCGCGGTTTTTGTTACGATAGTGAAAAGAAATGAAAAGATTACATTGATGGAGGAGGTAAGTATATCGAATGGCTACAATGACTAGACTAACTACAAATGAGCAGTTACAATCCGCATTAGAAGCATCAGGAGACAAGCCTTTACTTATTTTTAAGCATAGCACTCGATGTCCTATAAGTAGTAGGGCTAATGAAGAGGTTATGTCTTACTTGAAGGATCAACCTAACGAGTCTATTGAGTATGCTATTATTTATGTAGTTGAAGACCGAGCATTGTCAAATGAAGCTGCTTCTATAGTCGGTATTAAACATGAATCTCCTCAAGTCATTTTACTTCATGCTGGTAAGCCATCTTGGCATACTTCTCATTCTCATATTACTTCTGATGCACTGAAAGAACAATTGCATTAGAAATGAAGCGTTATCATTGCTTAAAGTATTATTATGTCGTATCATTAATTTTAATATGATTGATCGAATCGAAAAAATTTATTGACAATTGGAGAGAAAGAAATTGACGGTAACCATTTACGATGTGGCGCGTGAAGCAGGCGTATCGATGGCCACGGTCTCGAGGGTTGTAAACAACAACCCCAACGTGAAGCCTCAGACTCGCAAAAAAGTCTTTGAAGCAATTGAACGTTTAGGATATCGACCCAATGCAGTGGCTAGAGGTCTTGCAAGTAAGAAGACAACGACTGTGGGTGTCGTAATACCGGACATCTCAAACTCTATATTTGCAGAAATAGCTCGAGGTATCGAGGATATTGCAAACATGTACCATTACAATATCATTCTGTGTAATGCGGACAAGAAGAAAGAGAAAGAAATTCGTGTCATTAACACTTTATTGGAGAAACAGGTAGATGGATTGCTGTTCATGGGCGGAACCGTAACAGAAGAACATATTCATGCTTTCCAATCTTCTGCTGTACCTATCGTGTTATGTGCAACGAGAGATGATAATGGTAACTACCCATCTGTTGACATAGACCATGAGACTGCTGCATTTGATGCAGTAAACACATTAATCCGTCATGGTCACCGTGAAATCGGCATGATTAGCGGTACACTTCAAGATCCAGCTAACGGTTATTCAAGATTCCAGGGATATAAGAAGGCACTTGAAACAGCGGGTATTGAATATCAAGAGGACTGGGTTCGAATCGGTAACTACCGTTATGAGTCTGGTGTTGAAGCTATGAAATATTTCTTAGGGCTTAAGAAGAAGCCAACAGCAATATTTGCTGCAACGGATGAAATGGCTATTGGAGCTATTCATAGTATTCAGGACGAAGGACTTAAAGTACCAGACGATTTCTCTATCATCAGTGTGGATAACATTCACATGGCTTCTATGGTACGCCCACAGCTTACGACAGTGGCTCAGCCTATGTATGATTTGGGGGCGGTTGCAATGCGTTTGTTGACTAAGCTAATGAAGAAGGAAAATGTGGACAATCCACGTGTTATTTTACCGCATGAGACGATTCTACGCCTTTCAGTGAGTCATGTGAACGAATAGTTCTCACAAGGACCATATTCTAAATACAATGAAGCTCCGATTTGGAGCTTTTTTTGGTGGAATGAATGAAATTTGTTAAAGGCTTGTTAAAGATAAAAAAAGGAGGAAATGGAAGATGTCAAATAGAGAAACTATTGGTCTTATAGGGGCTATGGATGAAGAAGTAGAATTGCTTTTATCTGGGATGGAGAGAAGCGAAGAGGTCACGAAAGCCGGAGTGCATTACGTCAAAGGAACACTGCATGGTAAATCGATCGTTGTATGTAAATCGGGTGTAGGCAAAGTGAATGCTGCTGTCACGACACAGATTCTAATTGATCAATTCTCTGCCTCGAAGGTTTTATTCACCGGTGTAGCAGGGGCTGTTCATCCAGATCTAAATATCGGTGACATCGTTATCTCTTCGGTATGTATCCAACATGATGTAGATGTAACAGCTTTAGGCTTCTCACGCGGAGAAATACCTTACCAAGAAACATCCGCATTTCCAGCAGATGAGCAGTTGATATCTTTAGCAGAGCAAGCTTGTCTTGAAGTATGTGATGGGAAGTATAGAGTAGGTAAAGTGCTCTCAGGCGATCAATTTATTGCGAGTAGAGAGACTGTTGCATGGCTCAGCGAACATATGGATGGTGCTTGTGTAGAGATGGAAGGTGCTGCGGTTGCCCAAGTATGTCACATGAATGGAATACCCTTTGTTATTATTCGTTCGATGTCAGATAAGGCAGATGGATCAGCTAACGTTAATTTCACGGAATTTACGGTCGCTTCTGCACAACGTTCACATGACATACTAGAGAATATGTTAGGCAAAATGTAGCGTGAATCGGAGTTCATAATGATATCCCTCTGTACGCGTCATTAGAATGCAGAGGGATACGTATTTAATACATAAAACGCTGCTGAAATCGAATATGATCGAACTGTTCCTTGGAAGATAAGGGAACATCGCTACCCATTCTAACCATCAGGCAATTGGCGGGGTGGGAACATATTTCTGGATCATCGGTCGCATACCATTCCATATCGACGGTTTTCATTAACCGCTCCATCATCTTTCGGTAATCCCACACGTTCAATCCACTTCCCTTTAGATCCCAATGCCAGTAATATTCAGTCGTAAATACAATATATTGTTCCATCTGATGATCCTCAAAGGCGATCTTAATCATCTTTTGTCCAATTCCTATAGAACGGTAGTCATCTGCCACTTCTATTGCTCCGAGTTCGATAAGATCGATCATGCTCTCTTGTGACCAGCGTTCTTGCTCGTCCGCATAATGAAATGTTACATAACCAATAATCGTCTGTTCGTCTCGGGTGACTATAATTCTTCCCTCCGGTAAGTTGGCTATTTCAATTAAGGCTTTATGCTGTTCTGAAGGTGGGCGAAAGGCGTCTAGATCAGGATGCATGGATAACTCGGCTAATCGTTCAGGCGCAATGGGTCCTTCAATAATTAAGCAAGAATCACGCCAAGATAAAGGGTGAACATGGTACCGTTTGGGGTGCTCCATAGGTACACTCCTTTCTGCTACTACCTTACTTATAGCAAAAAAACAAATAAATGAAAAGCGATGGCAGGGAGTTCTATCCTATGCTATAATCTTTTTGACATAATTTAGTCACAAATATTGCTTGACAATATAAGGCTTGTCACAACATTCCTTAAGTTATTATGCAACGACTTTGAAGAGCTACTGTAAGCGTTATCTTAATATTGTTGGATGATTGGAGGAGGAAGGATTATGGAACTTCATCATATTGAACAATTGCCCAGTGTAAACTCTTCGTCCAATATGGGAGATTACAATTCGGCCCTTGAGCAATTTAATTGGGAGGATGTAGAGCGACAATTTAGCTGGTATGAAACAGGACAAGTGAACATGGCGTATGAAGCGATTGATCGTCATGTACAAGAAGGACGAGGAAATAAAACGGCATTATTGTACAGTGATGCTACTCGGGAGGAGTCCTATACTTTTGCTCAATTAAGTGAACGTTCTAATCAATTTGGTAACGTACTCCGTAAATATGGCATTGGTAAGGGAGAACGTGTATTTATATTTATGCCTCGTAGCCCAGAATTATATATTTGTCTGCTTGGAATCCTTAAAGTAGGGGCTGTGGTAGGGCCTCTATTTGAGGCATTTATGGAGACAGCGGTCAAAGACCGTTTGGAGGATAGTGGGGCTGCCGTATTAATTACAACGCCTGAGTTACTTGGAAGGGTGCGTAGACAAGAGCTACCTGAACTAAAGCATATTATTATTGTGGGGGACAATGGAGAGCAGGGTGGCGTGACTGTTAACTATCAGGGCGAGATGGAGAATGCCTCTCAAGAGTTAGAGATAACATTTCTAGATCGAGATGATGGTCTGATTATGCATTATACTTCAGGCTCAACGGGAAAACCCAAAGGGGTCTATCATGTTCAGAATGCAATGATTCAGCATTATTACTCAGCAAAGATTGTACTTGATTTACAAGAAGATGATATTTATTGGTGCACTGCTGATCCTGGATGGGTAACAGGGACGTCTTATGGTATATTTGCTCCATGGTTACATGGTGTCACTAATGTCGTCCGTGGGGGGCGTTTCAGCCCGCAAGATTGGTATGCAACCATTGAGAAATATAAAGTTTCGGTATGGTATAGTGCTCCGACAGCTTTTCGTATGCTGATGGGTGCAGGTGATGATGTTATAGCCCAATATGATCTAAGCAGTCTTAGACATGTATTATCTGTAGGTGAGCCTTTGAATCCAGAGGTCATCCGTTGGGGTGATAAGGCATATGGTCATAGAATTCATGATACTTGGTGGATGACGGAGACAGGCGCGCAGATGATCTGTAACTATCCAAGTATGACGATTAAGCTAGGATCCATGGGGCGCCCCCTACCGGGTATCGAAGCAACAATTAAGGATGATCAGGGAAATACAGTACCTCCCTATACGATGGGTAATTTAGCGATCAAGTCACCTTGGCCATCGATGATGAGCCAAATATGGAATAATCCAGCGAAGTATCAAGAGTATTTCCGTGTAGAGGGATGGTATATTTCAGGAGACTCAGCGTATATGGATGAGGAGGGTTATTTCTTTTTCCAAGGTCGAATTGATGATGTGATTAATTCATCGGGTGAACGAATCGGACCTTTTGAGGTGGAAAGTAAATTACTAGAACACCCTGCGATAATTGAAGCGGGAGTGATTGGTAAACCAGATGCGATACGTGGAGAGATTATTAAGGCGTTCATATCACTTCGAGAAGGATATTTACCAACTCAGGAGTTGAAGGATGAAATTTATCAATTCGTTAAAGTGGGGCTATCTGCTCATGCAGCACCGCGGGAAATCGAATTCAAAGAGAAGTTACCGAAGACTCGCTCCGGTAAAATTATGCGTCGGGTGTTGAAGGCATGGGAATTGCATCTTCCAGAGGGTGATTTATCTACAATAGAGGATTAGTTATTATACCTAACAATATTTATCAAACTTAAAACTTCTTAGGGCCCGTAAAGAGTCAGGTTATGGGTATCCAAGGGGTTTTTTTCTGTGCGCAACGTAAGTAACTTAAAAACCTTCAGCTCCACTGTGAAAGCGGAAATGAAGGTTTAAGTTCTGAACATGATTATATGTGAAAAGTATTTATTCCTTTTCGTGATAGACAGGACTTGAGGGTTCAGACTCCCCTACATCATTTACTGCAATTACACGAAACCAACCTTTAAGAGGAACGCTCGTCACATACAAGTAATCCGTTGTATTACTTGAGCCAATATATGTGTATGGACCCTCTTGATTCTCACTGTAGTACACTTTGTAGCTAGTGGCAGTATCTCCAGCAGACCAACGCATCGGAATGCCATTGCTTGATGACTCCACTTGGAGTTGTCCAGGGGCCGTTGGTGTAGCAGGAGGATCTATTAATTCGGGCGGAATATTGGAAGCATTGCCAGGACCATTTCCACTGCCGGTGTTATTCTCACCTTCATTTGTAGATGGAACAATAATCCCAGGTACAATAAGTGGATCAATAGGATCTGGGATTACTTCAGGTACACTGGTCATTTTTCCAACCGTTTCACTTGGTGCTGATTCTTTTCCGGATACATCGACCGCTACGACATAGAAATTGTAATTACCATTTTCTGTAACACTACTTGTGAATACTTTGTTTTCATCACTGAGAACGACGTTACCAAGATGTTGGAATCCATTGGTGTTCAATGATCTATAAAGACGGTAACCTACGACATCAGGTGATCCACTAGCATTAAAGGTGATGACAGCTGAGCCATTACTATAAGAATAACTTACATTCTTTGGTGAAGTAGGCGGGGCTCCATCATCTACTCGTGGGTCGATTCTAGTAGGCATATCACTTGTAGCATCTTTTGGGAGATAATATTCTAAAGACTCATGTGTTCTCATAACACTAAATGCTGTTTGAAGTTCCTTAATTAAATCTTGAATTGACTTTTCTCGCTTGATGACTACTTTTTCTTTCAGCATGTCATCAGGAGTACCGTCTCGTGGAATATAATTAACACCATTATACGTAATGTATTTAGCCTTTGCGATTCCATCATCACTATCCATCGGAACATATTTAGCGTTAAATATATCAGTTACGAATCTATCTGTTAGTGATGTCGGAAGTTTACCACTGTAGGCGGATACCGTTTTGCTGACAATTCCACTAGGTCTCTCGAATTCAGAAGTAGTGAAAAATTTAGATTGTTTTTCTATAACTTCATTCATAATAAGTGCCCATATGGATTGAGCGTGTTTTCTCTGTGTGTCTACTAAGGCGTTAACAGGTTCCTTGTAGCCTACCCAGACTCCTAAGGTAACGTCTGGAGAGTAGCCCATAAACCATACATCAGCATAGTTTTGCGTCGACCCTGTTTTACCCACAATCGGAACTTTACCGAATTGTTTGTACTTTTCTTTGACTAGACTTGCTGTTCCTTCTGTAATGACGGTGCGTAGCATATCAGTCATCAGGTAAGCTGTCTGTTGAGAGAATACTCTGACAGGCTTTTTCTCGTGTTGATAAACAATTTTGCCATTAGAATCAACAATCTTCTCGATCATATAGGAATCATTAAAATTACCTTGGTTGGCAATTGAACTATAGGCATTCGTCAACTCTTCAACAGACACACCATTTGCCAGACCACCAAGTACACCAGTTTGGGCATTATAATCTGATTTTTGAATGCTGTTTATTCCTAGCTTCTTGGCGAAAGCCCAAGCTTTATCTATGGTTATGACGTTATTAAACAATTTCAAAGCAATTGTATTTTTGGATTTATTCAGAGCATAACGCGCTGTGATCAATCCTTCGTAGCCACCAGATGAATTTTTGGGAATATGATATCCTTTTTGTCCATCTTTTAGAACAATGGGTGCATCATCCACAATACTTGCGGGCTGAATTGCGCCTGATTCTAATGCAGGTAAATAGGCGGCAATAGGCTTCATGGCGGAGCCGGGCTGACGAACCATCTGTGTTGCATAGTTCATCTGTTCCTCATAGAAATCACGGCCTTCAATCATGCCTAGAATAGCTCCTGTTTTGTTGTCCATCATCATTGCGGCAGTCTGCTCCATCCCTTTTTCTTTACTATCAGGATAGAAATTATCAGGATTATCTGAGATCGTATGCATAGATTTATATATGCCCATATCAATAGTTGTATAAATGCGATATCCACCGGTTGTTAATTGTTGTTTGGCATCCTCTAATAGTTCATTGCTATTTTTTTCTGGCTGATCGATTTCTTCTGTATGATCCGCATTTAATCTCATTAGAATTTCGGCGGCCTTCCGTTCTGTTTCCATCATAAGGTATGGATAAGTGGAGTAGGCTTTAATCTGCTGCGATGCTAAAGTATTTTTAATATCAAAGGCTAAAGCATCATTATATTCGCCATTTGTAATTTTACCTTCTTCTAGCATACGTCGAAGTACAAGCTTTTGACGTACCATGGCACGTGCAAAAGCATCAGGGACAAATTCACCCTTCCCATTATAGGCGGAATAGGACGAAGGTAGCTGAGGTAGACCCGCTAGATAAGCAGCTTGAGCTATATTTATCTTGTCTAAGTCTGTAATGTTGAATATTCCCTTTGCTGCAGCTTTAATCCCATACACATTGTAACCACTGGATCCATTACCAAATGGAACCTTGTTGAGATACGCTGTTAGGATCTGTTCTTTGGTAAGAAAGCGTTCTAAACGAAGAGAGAGTAATAATTCCTTGATTTTACGATTATCGGTTCGGTCAAGGTTCAGGAATACGCGTCTTGCTAGCTGTTGGGTAAGTGTACTACCACCGGTTTGAGTAGATTCATTTAAAACTCTTTGCCTGACGGCACGAAGTGTGCCCTTCATATCGACGCCATTGTGATTGAAGAAATCGTTATCTTCAATGGCGAGGATGGCATCAACGACAAGGGAGGGGATTTTCTCATACTCCACTGGGCGTCTATCCTCATCTGTACGTAACTGTCCAATTGGTGTACCATCACGGAAATAAGCGAATCCTGTAATGCTATTCTGACTCATTTGTTCTGTAATTTCAGATCTTGAACGTACAGGCTCATCTTTGACAATAGCGGATACATATCCGAGTCCTGCACCCCCAACGAACAACACCCCCATGGTCATAAAGACAAACAACCATAGTAGAGTAATTCCTAGTATCCGTCCAAAGGACCGTTTAGGAGGGAGCTGTTCTTTAGGCATATTATTTTTAGTATCAACCATCCGTATTATATCCTCCTTATTAACGGAACTATTATAGCACAAAAACCGACATTTGAACCCCCATATTCTACCCAGTAGCTAAGAACTATTAAATTTGACTTATGGGTACGGCAAGGAAATTGAATATCACGGTTTATTGTACCAGATGGGAAGTCGCTCAATCGAGTAGCTTTATCTTTCGGGCATTATACATGTATTGTTGAGGATTTATTTCATAAATTATGGAATTAAGCTTGGAATCACACAAATTGTTGTGCCAATAATCATTTATGTGCCTATTATATCTATATATCAGTAGTCTTGACGGGTCTATAGCTTCGCTTATCTAGAAAAATGCATAAAAAAACCTGGAACATAAGTTCCAGGTTTAGGAAAATCGGATTAACGGTTGTAGAATTCGACGATTTGCTTCTCATCGATATCTTGGGACAATTCAGAACGTTCAGGATAACGAATGAATTTACCTTCGAATGAAGTATCGTTATATTCAAGGTATGCTTGAAGGTGTGAATGATTCTCCAAAGCTTCTTTAATGGAAGAAAGACCACGACTTCTTTCACGAAGACTGATAACATCACCAGTGTTCAACATGTAGGAAGCGATATCTACTTTCTTACCATTCACAGTAACATGACCATGAGATACCAATTGACGAGCACCTGCACGGGAATTTGCAAAGCCAAGACGGTAAACCAAGTTGTCCAAACGGCTTTCTAGTAGGAACATAAAGTTCTCACCAGCGATTCCTTGCATTTTTTGAGCTCTATTGAAAAGAGTTTTAAATTGCTTCTCACCCAAACCGTACATGTGACGAAGTTTTTGCTTTTCAAGCAATTGCATACCGTAGTTGCTGATTTTTCTGCGTTGGTTAGCGCCATGTTGTCCCGGAGGGAAAGGGCGTTTCAAATCTTTACCTGTACCGCTGAGGGAAATTCCAAGACGACGACTTAATTTAAATTTAGGACCAGTGTAACGTGCCATTGTATAGTAGACTCCTTTATTGGTTAAATTTCAGTAGGGCCCATTTGTGCCGTATGTTGTTTCATGTGCTGCGGCTCATAGGCCCAAAGCACAACTGACATGAAAGTTCAGCCGCTGTCTTGTCAGTAACAAAATACGTGAGGGTGACACAACGTTACGCCCAAAGTTCTTCAACAAGAACAATGTTGTTCAACAATGAATTTTATATTAAAACATATATAAAAGTCAAGTCCTAGCAACACGCGAGAAAAGTCAGAATATGTCGATAGTCCTTAAGTCCTAAAAAAATAGTGGAAATAACTGAAATTGACGTGCAAATTTACCTTGGAGAGAGTAGAATAAGTTTATTATAACATGACGTGGTTTTAGCGGTAGCAAAGGTTAATGGCATTTCCTATTCCCAGAGGGGTTAGCTATTTCCAACTTAAATTATTCTTGGAAAAAAGCTGTGCCATAAGTCTTACTTACTGTATTTTATCTAAATAGATGTAAAGGAGCGTTTTTTGTGTTAGAACATCATCGTCAGGTTTCAAAGCATGAAAGTGTACCCGCGGGTAACGTTCCAATACTAAGCTATGGTTCTGAATCTATTGATCAATGGGTACAGAATATTGATATTTCATCAGATGATCTTCCTTATATTAAGAATCTTTTGATTGAAAGCTATTTAGATTGGCAAAAGCAAGTATCTTCACTACCCCTTATGAGTGAATCCGTTTGGGGATTGCTTCATTATGATGGTTCGTGGATTGAGGGGGATGCTTCAATTCAAAGTTATATGGAACAAGAAGGGCACTCTATTCTAGCTCAATGCCTGACAGATAAGTCGGAGGTAAGAGCACAACGTCAAGGCGTTCTTGATGATTATCCTTCTAGTCATATGATATCTGTGATTCCTCTGTTTACAAGAGACCAGCATGAGCTTTATGCCATTATGGTAGTCATGATCCCTAAGCAAGTAGCTGAGCGTGGGGGCATGGATGTGGCCTCTGCAACATCGCTCCACTTTCAATCTTGCTTTTATAAAAATTTTGAATACATATTTGTGTCTGACGTAGTAGGCGTACAGATCAAAGCAGAAAGAGAAGCTAGTCGGAGATCAATTTTATTTCAGATTGTGCAACGTTTGCATGATCAGACGGATGTCGATACTATCCTCACTGAGGTTTTAGATAGTATTGCAATCCTTTACCCTACAGCAACTTTACAACTATTCATGTCTCAGGACCATCAGATTAGTGACCCACGGGTTAAACCGCTTATTCTTAGTACACGAGTAGATGATGTGCGCATTCGGACTTTTATGGATGCTAGTCTAACAAGACAAGAATCTATTCTGAGTGATGGCGTTGAGATTATAGAGATCGGCATCCCGTTGGTGGGTAAACAAGGTGTATACGGTGTATTTCACTTACAGATTGGCAAGGAATTTCTGGATGATTTAGATCTACAACTGGTTACTACTTTGGTAGATACCGCTGGGGGAGCATTTGAAAATGCTAAGTTGTACGAGCAGTCCAATCTTCTTATACAAGAATTAAGACATATTAATGATTTAACAAAGAGACTTAATCAGAGCCTGAGATTGAAAAATATTTATCGATCTGCAAATGAAGAATTGTTGAATATTTTCAAGGCCGACTATTGTTGCATACTTCAATTTAACGAAGTTAAGGACGGATTAGAAGTTCAATCTTGTAATGTACCTTCCCTTGAAAAGGAAGTTTTTGCTAAGGATTATGGTTTTGCCGGATTAGTATTTGCCAATGGTGAGCCGATTATTCTATCGGATTACCTCGTAGACTTAAATATATCATCTAAATTTATGGAAGAGACCGGGGCATTATCGCTCATTGCGACCCCTTTAACGGTTAAAGGAGAAATAACCGGGGCTATTCTGTTAGCACATAAGAAGGCACATTTCTTTTCATACGATAATTACAGATTACTTCAAACGTTGGCCAATCATATTGGGCTTGCTGTTAGTAATGCTCTGCTCCACGCTGAGGTAAGGCGTATGGCTAATCGAGATGTGTTGACAGATCTGTATGCTCGCCACTATTTGGATGATGTCATCCGTGAAAAAATGATAAACGAATACTGTGGTTGTTTAATTGTAGTGGATATTGATCAGTTTAAGCAGGTGAATGATAAGTACGGTCACCAAAAGGGAGATAAAGTCCTGAAAAAGGTGAGTGAGATTATTAAAACGTCTATTCGTAAAAGTGATATTCCTGCACGTTGGGGTGGGGAAGAACTCGCTATATATCTTCCACAAATGAATATTAAACAGGCTTTAATTGTGTCAGAGCGGATTCGAAGGCGTGTACAAGAGGAAACTGATCCGAGTGTTACGATATCTATTGGGGTATCAGAATGGAATTGGCTAGAAGAAATTGTTAGCGTAGATTCACTCTTTTACCGAGCGGATATGGCATTATATCGGGCTAAAAATAATGGTCGCAATCAAATCCAAATAGAAGATCGAAGCGATAAATAAGAGTTTGCCTACGGGTGCCTACGGGCAATGTCATTAAGTTAATTTCAAAGACAAGAGCGAAAATAAAAATGGAATCTGAAACGGCATGGGGAAAAGTCCTGTGCCGTTTGTTTTTTG
>NZ_JBNPWS010000023.1:0-85790 GCF_050433705.1 Paenibacillus sp. DS2015
GTTCGTCCTGAGCCAGGATCAAACTCTCCAATAGAGATGATTTCTAAATTGCTTTGCAACAATTTCGGAATCATCTGGAGATGAATGCCAGATCAACTTTGCAGCGATCCAACATCCATCGAATGAAAAGAGCGATATGCTCATTTTGAAACAAACTGACAAGAACATAAATGTTCTTTCGTTTTTAAAAATTACATCATCCATTTGTTCAGTTTTCAAGGAACTTATTGTTCTGTCTCACGAACAATCTCGTTTGAGCCAGAATAATATTATATCATTTTCACGTATTCAATGTCAACTCTTTTTTTCCATAAGATTTTTATTTCAAAATCTAATGTCCGAGGCGACATCAAATAATATATCATGTTTTGATAGGCTGTGCAAGCTTTTTTTCAAAAAAAACTAGTTTACTGTATAGACTAATCTCAAAGACTAGAATTGATAAGTAGATTGATAGATATATACAAAGTAATGCCCCCTGCTATAAGCAGAGGACAGATTTATTATGCAGCAAGTTGTTTGCGGCTGATTCTGCGACTTAGCAGTCCATGTGAAGGTGAGAAGATAAAAGCAAGTATGAACAGGCAACCCGCAACGGTCACCATACACCCAGCAATAGAAGCATCTAACCAGAATGCTGTGTAGTATCCCAGTACAGAACAGACCACACCTATTAACACACTATACAATAACATGTAGCTTAAACGGTCGGTCAATAGATAAGCTGTCGCAGCAGGAATAATGAGCATGCCTACTACCAATATAGCACCCACACTTTCAAACGATGCCACCGAAGTTAAAGATACCATTCCCATCAACATATAATGGAAGAGCATAACAGGAATACCACAAGCAGCAGCTAATGCCGGATCAAAAGCACAAATCTTGAACTGTTTATAGAACAAACTCATAAGCACCAGTATTAAGATCAGTGTTACTCCGAGGATCCATACCGCTCTCGGTCCAATATCGATGCCATTCATTGATAGTGTATCCCACTGGACATAGGCGATCTCTCCGAACAAGACACAATCAAGGTCAAGATCGATATTCTGTGCATTCATACTAATAATGATAACGCCTATAGCAAACAACGCTGTAAACACAATACCAATAGAGGCATCTGCTTGTAGTCCGCTATTCTGTAGTTTCTGAATGAGTAATACTGCTAAGAGACCAAATGCTGCTGCCCCTAGAAGCATAAACACGGAATCACGGGAACCACTGATCAGAAAGGCAATTGCAATACCAGGAAGTACAGCATGGCTAATCGCATCACCGATTAGTGCCATTTTACGAAGGACTAGAAAACATCCGAGAATCGCACATGAGGTCGATACTAGGATAGCTGTTAGGAGAATCCAAAAATCTGTCATTACATCCCCCTCCCCTTATTCGTTTCTAACTCGCCATGCTGAACTCTACTCTTCTTAATGTCTTTATAAGATGAACGCATTCTGTATTGTCGAATCCACTTGCTAGCCCAGCCCCTACGAGGCGCTGCCAATGCAGAGAATAGAAACAACACTGACGCAACTAACACCGCGACTGGACCTGTAGGTAAATTAGAGACTGTAGAACTGAAGTAAGTACCCATAACTCCGCTCAAAGCGCCAATAATTCCTGAGAGGATCACCATAACACTTAGACGATCCGTCCAAAAGCGAGCCGTTACTGCAGGTGTAATTAATAATGCTGCGACTAGAACGACACCTACAGCTTGAATCCCAACAACAACGGCAACGACGGTCAGAAATAATAGCATCTGCTCTAATACACCCACAGGTAGTCCCATCCCCCTAGCAAAACCGGCATCAAAGCTAATGAGCTTGAATTCTTTAAATAGGAAGTAGCAGATAATGATTAGTAAGATAGAAACACCCATCATCAGGTACACATCTTCCGCAACCATAGAGGCTGCCTGACCAAATAAGTATTTGTCTAGACCACTTTGGCTCCCACTGCCACTGTGCTGGATTTTGGTCAACAAAAGAATACCTATGCCGAAGAAGAAGGAAAGGACAATTCCCATTGCAGTATCTTGCTTAATCCGTGAATACTTCGTAATCCATTGGATGCCAAAGGTAGCAATGACCCCCGCCACTAATGCACCCACTAGAAATAATCCGATGGATTTAGTTCCTGTAAGCAAGAATGCGATACAGATACCCGGCAAAGCAGCATGAGCCAATGTATCACCAAGCAAGCTTTGTTTACGTAGGTAGGAGAACGACCCAATGACCCCGTTGCTCAGTCCAAGCAACATACAACCGAACATAATCCAACGACTATTAGGATCCTGCCAAAATTCGATTAGACTATTCATCATTGTTGATCACCCACCGTTCTTAAGTAGGACCGAGTCCCCACTACCCTGAAGGACAGCGATCCGTCCTCCGTATGTCTGCTGAAGTAAGTCTGGCGTAAATACCTCTTGGACAGGACCTGAAGCCACTAACTCACCATTTAATAATAAGACATGGTCAAAATACTCTTGAACTGTTGAAAGATCATGATGGACGACTAGCACCGTTTTGCCTTCTTTTTTCAATTGTTCCAAAAGGACAATAATAGCCTTTTCCGTCGTCGCATCTACACCTGCAAACGGCTCATCCATGAAGTATAAGTCTGCATCCTGAACAAGTGCTCTTGCTAGAAATACGCGTTGTTGCTGGCCACCTGATAGTTGACTAATCTGCCGATTGGCATATTCGCCCATGCCTACTTTATGAAGGCAATCGAGGGCCATTTCTCGCTCCTTATTACCCGGTCTGCGAATCCACCCCAGATGTCCGTATCTGCCCATCATCACCACATCCAGTGCATTTGTAGGAAAATCCCAATCCACAGACTCACGTTGAGGCACGTATCCTATTCGTTTACGCTGTTCCTTATAGGACTTGCCGTATATTTTGACCTGACCAGATACTGTAGGAACGAGACCAAGGATGGCCTTAAGTAAGGTGGATTTACCTGCACCATTAGGGCCAATTAGTCCAATCAGACTTCCTTGTGTAACAGAAAAAGAGACTTGTTCTAACACGGCTTTCTTATGGTAAGCAACCGTCAATCCTTGGACCTCAAGCGGCGCATCTATAAATCTATCCGCTTTATTCAACACTTTTCCCATGAGAGATTCCTCCTCTTCGTTATTTCAGTGCTTCCGCAATGACTTTGGTATTATGCCGAATCATTCCGATGTAATGATCCGACTCACTGCCCTCTGCCCCCATCGCATCAGAATACAATTCACCACCGATCCGTACCTGATGTCCCTTCTCTAAAGCCCCAGCAATAATGGCCTCCATTGATTTAGGTGGAATGCTTGATTCTACGAAAACGGCTTTGATTTTATTATCGATAAGGAAATCGCGTAACACACTTACATCTTTAGAGCCGTACTCCGCTGCTGTACTTATTCCTTGAAGGCCCATCACCTTAATATTGTAGGCTTCACCATAGTATCCAAAAGCATCGTGGGCGGTTACAAGTACTCGCGTCGCTTCCGGAATTTCATTAATGGATTCTCGGACCTCTTGATCTAATGCTGTGAGCTGGGCTAAGTACGCTTCACCATTCAAAGTGTAATCATCCGCATGATCCGGGTCTGACTCTTTTAACGTATCTACGACCTTCTGAGATGCTTGCATCCACAATTTCACATCGAACCAGATATGAGGATCATATTCTGTCCCACCTGTATCTTTACCTGAGCGTAACTTCGATTTATCAATGTCCTCAGAGACCGCGACAACTGTTTTTTTAGCACCCATTTTCTCCAATATATCCGTCATCTTACCTTCTAGATGCAGTCCGTTGTAGAATACAATGTCCGCTTGGTCTAGCTTACGAATATCACCTTGAGATGCTTTGTAGAGATGGGGATCAACACCAGGGCCCATGAGTCCTGTGACTTCGACATGCTCGCCTCCAATTTCACGCACGATGTCACTAATCATTCCGATCGTAGCTGTGATTTTAATTTTACCTTCCTTGGCTCCCGCTTCATTGTCTTCTGATCCGCAGCCTGCAAGCACAAACAACATACATAACATAGATAGGGTCATCAACCCTCGAACGAATGGACCACGGTTAACTCTTACATTCATTTTTTCAGCTCCTTTTTATTTTTCATAGGACTAACTATGTTTTATTAGAGACTTATTTTTAGTACGAACCAATAATGTTTCCCTAGTGCAAATTTTATGGCATAACAACACAAATTGCAACCCCTTTACCCACTTCGCCTAAAATTTTTTTAGGATGAACCTGCGCTATTTTAAAAGAAACCTATGAAAAGGTATAATAGAGACAAATATCTCTGAACTAATGGGGTGAATCACCTTGAAGGGGGATTTGGGTTGAGACAATGGCTTACGCAGTTAAGAAAAGGATTCGGTCGCAAACTCTCCTCCATTCATTATTGGAATGCGATTATTGTTGCCGTACTAGCCTTTAGTGGATTAATACTACTCGGTGGGTTCTGGAGAGAGCTGCTTGGTGAAGGGCGTGTATGGCTGAAATGGCTTCATATCGTCGTGGGACTCATTCTCCTTATTCCTGTCGTGTATTACTTATTTCTTGTTAACAAGCATTGGCGGCAACTCAAAGGTAAACCGTGGCAAAAATTTAACGTCATCCTCGTGCTCTCCTTATTAGTAGGCTGGTTCATCTCAGGTGTGGTGCTATGGCAGTTCCGAATACTTGGACCGATGTGGGCTAATCCTGCACTTATCGTACATGATTTACTAACTTGGATAGGACTACCTTATATTATCTATCACTCTATAACGCGTACGCAGTGGCTCAAACAACCCCATAGGCGAACGATAAAAACAGGAAAAGCCACAGAACAACAATCTATTCCTGGCTCACCACAACCTTTCTATACGAGACGTGAATTCCTTCGTTCTGCCATTGGCGTGGGCATTGTTGTGACATTAGGTCCATCATTTGTAAAATGGTTCGGTCGCAGCTTGAGCTTCTCCGGTTCAACGACAGAGGATTTAATCAATCAGGATGCCAACCGGCTCCTTCCTGCACCAACCCCAGCCGCCGATTCTTTACCGCCTATTGGTGGGGGTGCCCAAAATTCCTTTAGAGTCTATACGGTTACACCTATTCCCTCTTTTGATAATAGTAATTGGTTCTTCACACTAGATGGCTTAGTGGATCGTTCATCACTGTGGAATTGGGAAGAGTTCGTTACACTCAGCCGCACCGTACAAGTTAGTGATTTCCACTGTGTGACGGGTTGGTCTGTATATAACAATACTTGGGAAGGTATTCCTCGCAGGACGTTACTGAAAGAAGCGGGGGTGAAATCTGAAGCCACAACCGTAAAGTTCTATTCTGGTGATGATGTCTATACCGACTCACTCACGTTAAAACAAGCTGAGATGGATGATGTGCTGGTCGCTGTTCTACATGATGGCAAGCCAATCCCAAGTGATCTTGGAGGCCCTGTTCGATTGATCGTGCCACGGATGTATGCTTACAAATCTGTGAAATGGTTGAATCGCATAGAACTCATCCAAGGGGATCATATTGGTTATTGGGAAGAACGAGGTTATGATACAGATGCTTGGGTAGCCAAGACAAATAAAATGAACTATTAAAAAAAAAGCAGCAGCCCTTATAATCTGGGCTGCTGCTTTTATAATAGAGGTGAACCTAAGATTCAAGTAACCGGATGAATTCATCCTCATCCTCAATCACTTGTATACCAAGTTGCTTCGCTTTCGTTAGCTTGCTTCCTGCCTTCTCACCCGCAACGACAAGATGGGTCTTGGAAGATACGCTACCGCTCACTTTTCCGCCAAGTGCCTCAATCCGATCTGCAGCTTCATCACGCGTAAGTTGGTGTAATGTTCCCGTTAGTACGACCGTCTTCCCACTGAAGAAAGAGTCTGTGGAAATCACACGTGGCGCTTCAGGGGCTTTCGCCTCTACACCTAAGGCCAACATTCGCTCAATACCCGTCCGCATGAACGGATCCGCGAAAAAGTTCACGATACTTTCGGCTACAATGCCACCTACATCTGGCAAAGCCACTAACTCGTCTACAGTCGCTGCCATGACAGCGTGTAAATCTCGGTAATGATCAGCCAACATACGCGTCGTGGCTTTTCCTGTATTCGGAATGCCCAGCGCGAACAGGAAAGATGCAAGATCACGTCCCTTACTCTTCTCCAATGCCTGCAATAAGTTCTTCGCTTTCTTCTCACCAAACCGATCTAGTTGCACTAGGTCGTCAAAAGCTAAAGTATAAAGATCAGCAGGTTCTTTAACCTGAAGTTCATTATGCAGTAGCTCTGCTGTCATGACACTAAAAGTATCAATATCCATCGCATCACGAGAGGCAAAGTGTGTAATACGCCCAATCAATTGTGGCTTACACTCAAGTCGATTGTTACAGAAGAGATGAGCCCCCTTCTGCTCTAATGGAAACCCACATGACGGACATGCTGAAGGAAAGACGATCTCTTCTCCATCATTCTCCTCTGTTACTTTACCGAGGATTTCAGGGATAACATCGTTAGATCTTCTAATAAATACACGTGCACCTAATGCATATTTCAGATTCTTCCGCTCAATATCTCCAATATTGTTCAGAGTACAGTTCTGTACGGTTACTCCGGCGAGTTCTACAGCTTCCACTCTGGCTACTGGGGTGATTTTACCTGTCCGACCTACTTCCCAGGATACCGACTCAAGAACTGTCGTCGTCTCTTCTGCTTCAAACTTGTAGGCTACCGCCCAACGTGGAAATTTATCTGTATATCCCAGGGCTTCTCGCGTAGGAATATCAACAATTTTGATAACAGCCCCATCGATTAAATAATCCAGACCTGCTCGGCGTTCGACAATGCTGGCCAATTCCTCTGTCACATCGTCGAACTGTTCGAAATAGGTGATAAAAGGATTAACCTTAAAGCGATTGTCACGCAGAAAATCCATCATCTCTTGGTGATCTGCAAAATCAATACGATTGGCATAGCCTACATTATAGAAGAAAGCACTTAGCCGTCTATCTGCCGTCGCCTTGGGATTCAGGTTGCGTAGAGCTCCAGCAGCCGCATTACGCGCATTCTTCAGCGGCTCTGCCGCTCTGGCATTATAATCACTGAGTACCGACAAGTTCATGATACCCTCGCCCTGCACCTCAACGGTGCCTTCCTTAAACGGAATCGTTAGCGGTACCGACTTAATGGTTCTCACCTGAGCCAGGATCCCTTCGCCTACAGTTCCGTTTCCACGTGTAGCCGCTTGTACAAGCGAACCATCTTTGTAAGTTAAGTTAAGCGTCAATCCGTCGAATTTCAGTTCTACCGCATAACGTAGATTCGGAAGAGGACTATCTGGATTCTTAACGTTATAGTCGGCAACCAGTTTCTCTGCTCGCGTATGCCACACACGAAGTTGTTCTATATTCTGCGCCTTATCTAGACTCCAGAGCGGCGCAAGATGACGGTGGGGTTCGAAGCCTTTGAGCAATTCGCCGCCCACCCGTTGGGTTGGGGAATCAGGTAGAATGATCCCACTTTCCTTCTCCAACTGAACTAATTGATCGTACAGTACATCGTACTCTTTATCGCTTACCAGCGGCTTGTCCATCGTATAGTAATGGTAATTATACTTGTTAAGTTCGCCTACGAGCTGCTCCATGGTATGCATAGAATCCATACAGGCCATCCTCCACTATTCAATTTAATCCGTTATCGTTGTATTCACGACTTACTCTACTTTAGTAATTGGGGCAAAGCCAGCTAACAGACGTTTCACACCTACAGGGGCTGGAAATGCGATCTGGAGCTCCGTATCGTTGCCACTTCCTTTGATCGAGACAATGACGCCGATGCCCCATTTGCCATGAGATACTTTATCTCCTGCTTTGAGTGTGGCTGGATCCGATGCACTTCCTGCTTCCACCACTCGTTGTGGCGTAGATGTGGTGACTGTGACTTTACCCTTTGCCGCTGAAGCGGTCGATCCGCTTAGAGATGAATTCGATGCACTACGTCCAAAGTTACTTCCTCCACCACTACCTAGACCACGTCCTCCGTATGAACCTCCGCCATTCGTGCCTCGTTTATAGCGGTCATTCTCCATTACGGTGTCTTCCTTCAACTCTTCTGGGATTTCTTCTAGGAAGCGCGAAGGTGCATTCGCTGTTGTCCGTCCAAATAAGGTTCGCATCTTAGCACAGGAAAGGAACAGTTGTTGCTCCGCACGTGTAATCCCAACATAAGCAAGGCGACGTTCTTCCTCCAGCTCTTCATTGTCCATAAAAGCACGGCTGTGTGGAAATACACCTTCCTCCATCCCCACAATGAACACGACCGGAAATTCAAGTCCTTTGGCACTATGCATCGTCATGAGAATAACAGCATCGGTCTCTTCCTCAGGATCATCATTCACTTTATCGATATCTGCAATCAACGCTAAATCTGTCAAAAAGGAAACAAGCGACTTATCCTCATTGTTCTTCTCAAATTCCATCGTTACAGACAGGAATTCCTCAATATTCTCCAATCTCGAACGAGATTCAAGTGTTTTTTCATTCTCAAGTTCACGACGATATTCTGATAGTTCAAGTATTTTCTCCGTTAATTCGGTAACAGACAAATATTCGACCATTTGATGTAAAGAAGCAATCATATCGTAAAAACCAACGAGTGCGTTACGTGTCCGGCCAGCAAAACCAAGGTCATCTACAAACTGTAGTACACGGAAGATAGAAGTTCCCTTCTCGGAAGCGGCTGCCGCTAGCTTGGCTACTGTCGTATCCCCAATAGCTCTCTTCGGGACGTTAATAATTCTAGTTAAACTAATGTCATCGTCTGGATTAGATAGCAGCTTCAAATAACCGAGCAGATCCTTGATCTCTTTACGATCGTAGAACTTAATTCCTCCTACAATCTGATAGGGAATATCTGACTTGATCAGAATTTCCTCTATAACCCGGGACTGAGCATTCGTACGATACAGAATGGCATGCTTCTGATAGGACTGACCATTCTTCACATTCTTAGTAATCTCTGAGGTTACGAAATACCCTTCATCATGTTCGGAATCCGCACGATACACTTTGATCTTCGGGCCTTCGCCTTTATCTGTCCACAGCTTCTTCGGTTTACGTCCTGTATTCAAACTAATCACTTCATTAGCCGCATTCAGGATATTCGAGGTCGAACGATAGTTCTGTTCCAAGTAGATCGTGCGCGCCTCAGGGTAATCCTCTTCAAAGTTAAGAATATTACTAATATCTGCTCCACGCCAGCGATAGATCGACTGATCACTATCCCCAACGACACAAATGCGGTGATGGCCTTCAGCCAACATCTTACAAAGCATATATTGGGCTTTGTTCGTATCCTGATATTCATCGACATGAACATATTGGAATTTCTTTTGATAGAAATCGAGCACTTCTGGGACTTCTTTAAATAGTTGAATCGTAGTCATGATCAAGTCATCAAAATCGAGAGAGTTATTGTTCTTCAGTCTTCTCTGATACATTCGATACACCTTAGCTGCTAATTCCTCGAAATAATCGCCAGACTTCTGCTCGTACTCCGCAGGGGTAAGCAATTCATTCTTAGCTGAGCTCACGAGGGCTTGGATCGCTTTAGGCTCAAATTTCTTAGTATCGATATTTAGTTCCTTCATACAACCACGGATAACGGAAAGTTGGTCCGTAGAATCTAGAATGGAGAAGCTGGATGAGAATCCAATTCTCTCGATATCTTTACGCAGAATACGTACACACATCGAGTGAAAGGTTGACACCCAAATATCTCTTCCTTCTCTTCCCACTAACTTCGATACGCGTTCTTGCATTTCTCTTGCTGCTTTGTTCGTAAAGGTAATCGCCAAAATAGCCCACGGTGGAGCTTTGCGTGTTGCAATCAAGTATGCAATCCGATGTGTTAATACCCTTGTCTTACCACTTCCCGCTCCTGCCATAATCAATAAAGGCTTGTCCGTTGCTTCAACAGCCTGTTGCTGCGGTGGATTGAGTTTTGAGATTGCTTCATATATGTCAATCGGTTGCATCGAGGTTATGCTCCTTCCAAATATAGGTTCATGTTATAAATAATTAAGTGCTTTAATAGAGTGCTTATTGTGCGTTCATAAAGCGTTCATATGCGTGTATAGTGTGTTTATAGATCGTTTATAGTGCATTTTAAAGCGTTTATAGTGCGTCAACAGTGCGTTGGTCAGAACTGTGCGTTGGCTGCTAATGCACCGCAGATACGGTTAGTAAAGCTTGCTCTAAGTCCTCGTAAACAATATTGCCCACGATGATCGTATCGCTGACAGCTGCTGCTTGCTTAGCCTTAGCATAATCTGTAATTCCACCACCGTATACGAGCTGCGCCTGATTGAGCTTATTTTTCACCGTTCTAACAAGCTCCATATCGCCAAACATCCCGCTATATTCCAAATAGACAATCGGCAACGACATCAGCTTATCCGCAATCTGCGCATAGGCTACTGCACCAGAAATATCTAGCGACGTATTTGCATCTGTAAGCCGCGCCACAGCCGAATCTGGATTCAGCACAATATAACCTTCCGTTACAAGAAGCTCCCATGGAATCATATAGCCATAACGATCAATCGCTTGCTGTTGATGACCTACAATCCAAGCTGGATCGGAACTATTCAATACCATCGGGATCATATATAGATCAAATCCAGGCACGATGGATTCCATATCCGATACCTCTTGTACACAAGGCAATTCATAACGCCGTATACGCGACAAAAGATCTACCGTGTTCTCAAAAGTTACACCTGTCGAGCCACCTACCATAATCGCGTCCGTTCCCGACAGACATATCGCATCCAGATTCTGATCATCGATCTCACGGTCTGGATCAAGCTTAAATACATGCTTCCAGGCTTTCATCATTTGTTTCAAATCTTCAACCCTCCACGTCACATCATAAAGCTCTAAATCTAGTCTATGACAGCAAGGGAGCAGTGTCAATTTTTGTTCGTATGATATGCGAACATTTGGAAAAGTCAAGGTAAACGAATGTTGTCCCAAAGCACAGCTCGTTTATCGATGAAGAAAAGACCTGAACTCTCTGGAGAGCAGGTCTTATAGGCGAATATGGGATATATGATAACCATGACTAAGACAACCGTGAAAATATTACACTTATTTTATGTATGAAGGAATAGACTTCATCAAAAATTCATTTAGCTCCTAATACATACCATGGTTGGGTTGAGGATACCTCTCTCTCTGCCAGATCATCTGTATAGAATCCGTGTACACCCATCTTCTCGTATTTCTCCATTTGTTCTGTATCGTTAATCGTATGCACATAAGTGTCCAATCCTGCATTGTCGAGCCCAGCAATAAAGGTATCTGTTACACGATGCTCCGGCATCGTTATGGCACGGATACGATCATGTTTTTTGGCAAAATCTATCACCTCTTGATCACTATCTTTCGATTCATATAACGTGTAAATAATGGAGTGAAAATCATATACACTTGTCACGGTATCCAGCATGGGCTGATTATAGATCTGGGGAATAATACGCTGTAATAACAATGGGTTATGCTTCTCTGCTTCCTCTACCAACACCTTGAATTGTTTCAATAATCCAGACGCCTCTTGTTCCTTCGTATCCGTCACTATATAGATGTCGGGATACTTCTCCATCAGATCCAGAATATCATCCCAGTCCAGCGCCTTATATTTCCCCAATATTTCACTATCCTTAAATTCCTGATATGAAAGTTGGGCGGCTTGGCGCGCGTCAGGTAGTTGCTCATCCTGTTCTAATAGCTCTGTCATATACTGCGACCATTCATGGCGCGCTACGAGATGACCATCATCCGTGAAGAGAAGATCCACTTCAAAAATTCGATTTCCTTGTTCGTAATTCGCAATAAATGCTTCATATGAATTCGTATACGCCTGCTCCTGTATGCCTCCCATGGCATGCGATATAAGCTTATAGTCGGAGAAACTACTGGGGGCGCTACTAGTTTCTCTATTCGATATAACCATTAATCCACTTGCAATTCCTATTAATAATAGGAGAGCGATGATTCGTTTCATAGGGGGACACATCCTTAGTAAGTAGAATACAACGATTCTTGAGTTTGTATTAAATACTAATACCCCGTTTTGTCTGGGACAAAACGAGGTATTCATTGGGATGGGAATATTTAAGTTTTAATATGCATTCTTATTACTAATTCCATTCCGAATGGTTTTCAGAATAATTCTAACATCTAATAGAATAGACCAATTCTCAATATAGAAAATATCATGACTAATACGGTCCTCTATCGATGTATCACCGCGTAGACCCTCGCTCTGGGCTAAGCCTGTAATCCCTGGTCGTACATGATGCTTAACCATATATTTAGGAATAGCCTCACGAAATTGCTCGACAAAGTAAGGTCTTTCAGGTCTAGGCCCTACCACGCTCATATGTCCAAACAACACATTGAAAAATTGCGGTAGTTCATCTAGACTTGTTGATCGTATAAATGAACCAAAACGAGTACGTCGTGGATCGTTCTCTACGGTCCAGCCTGTATCCACTGCTCCTTCTGGTTGTATATTCATGGAGCGAAATTTAAACATCATAAAGGGGCGGCGATTAAGCCCCACACGTTCTTGCTTGAATATAACAGGACCCGAAGACGTTAACTTGACCCCTAATATCACAAACAGCATGACAGGTGAAGTTATGATAATAGCAAATAACGAGAATACGATATCGAACAACCTTTTGAATATACGATTCCCAGCGACATCCAGTGGGATATCTCTCACGTTAATCATAGGCATACCCGCAAAGTTGTCGAAGTATGGACGAGCGGGTAAGTAGTCAAAGAAATCCGGTATGATAAGTGTTCGTACACCAGCTTTTTCACACAGTACGATAATATTCGTATACTTTGAATGTGCGTCAAGCGGTAGAGCTAGAACAACTTCATCTATGAGTTCTTGACTAAGGATGTCTTCAAGATTATCCAACTTTCCGAGAATGGGCTTAAAATTCTGTTCATCTGCATTATCCCATTCCTGATTATCGTCTAAAAAGCCGACGACCTCATAACCTAATTCAGGATACTGCCTCAGATTGTTGTAGAATCTTTTGCCTAGGGTACCCGCTCCCACGATCAATACGAACTGTCGGTTGTAGCCTTTTTGACGAAAGTGCTTAAGTGAGATTTTAAGGGCATAACGATAAAGTATGATCAATGAGATATTAAACCCTAGATAGATCGCTAGATACACCCGAGAAATATCAACCTCTTTAAATATAAACATCACACTAAGTAACATGAACATACTGATGAGATGCACTTGAAATATTTTGACAAATTCATCGGAGAATCGTTTCTTTCGCTTGGGTGAGTACAACGTCAGAACAATACCTGATAGAATAGCTATACCTCCATACACCATACTCCATAACGTATACGTCTGAATTGGCAGCGGCTTCTCATATGGAATCCAGCCACTTTCGAATTTCAGCCACCATGCTATTAAGAAAGAACATTGAATAACAATTAAATCGGTAGCTATGTACAGTTGGGTTAAAAAACCCTGACTTCTGCGGATCATGAATTCACCTCTACCTGATGATCTGCTGCTGGTTTGGGTAGTTGTTCTGGCTGACGAGTTCGAAGCTTATTCTTCAGCAACGCTAATGTGAATTTCAGCCCTATACCTATATATATGGTTCCGTTAGTCATCCAATGGTATTGTTTTCTGTAATGTTTGCGATGGAAGACAGCCATGGCCCGGTGGAACTCATAAATAATTCGTGTAGGCCTACGGCGGGCACTGCCACCTTTATAGTGAATAATGAATGTGCGAGGATAGTAATGTATACCCCAGCCTGCTTGCTTCATGCGATAACACCAATCTATATCTTCCCCATACATGAAAAAGGTCTCATCAAGACCGCCCACCTGCGCGATGGTATCTCGTCGAACCATCATGAAGGCCCCCACCAAACAGTCCACGGGATATTCCTCATCCGGATCCAGATGTCCAAGCTGATATTGATTAAACTTCGGACGATCGGGAAAGAATTTACTAAAACCAAAGGCATAATAAAAAGATGCAGACGGTGTCGGAAAACCTCGTTTGCACGCCTTGTCGAGCGATCCATCTGGCAGAATCACTTTGCACCCTGATGCTCCTACAGTAGGATTCTCATCCATGAAGGAGATCATCGTCTGTAGCGTATCTCCCTGCACGATCGTATCTGAATTCAGAAGTAGCGTATAACGTCCCTTTGCAATCGCCATCCCTTGGTTGTTCGCTTTAGCGAATCCTGTATTGTCTTGATTAGCGATTAGTGTCACTTGAGGAAACTCTTCCGAGATTCTGTCGATAGATGAATCGATAGAATGATTGTCTACGACAATCACTTCAAAGGTATAACCTGTATTCGAAGCAAATACGGACTGCAGGCAGTCCAGCGTCAGCTTGCATGTATTGTAATTAACAATAAGAATACTTAAATCCATTATGAATAGCACTTCCTGACAAATATAGTAATCTATCGACATTATAACATAAGGGACGTAATGTAGGAGAAATAAGCAATAGAATTACAGATATTAATACAAAACTACTATCGTTATGTGTTGAGAAAGAGGGAATATGCGGAGGATATAGTCTCAATATTAATGAGACAGAGACAAGCGCCCTTACTTCACTCAAGGGGCGCTTGTCTCTTGGACAGACTCTTGGACAGAATATCTTTACGTTTCGTTCTCAATTGAGGTAACTGCTTGAAGAAACCTAACCAAGACCCGAGCACTTTTGGTTCACGTAGTAGAAAATATCCATTACTAGCGATTTCATAAGGTATGATACGTATAATGGATTTCACTATGCTGCTAGAGCGTTCCATGTTCTTGTACATCATTTTATAACGATTGATGTATGATGCCCTTCGTATGAAAAGAGGCTGACTATACCGCCCTCCTTGCTTCCATCCTCTAGCATGATACCCAATCGCTTCTGCTAGATAATAAGACTTCCATCCTAGTAGTTGTGCACGCCATGCGACATCTACATCCTCTTTATATGCAAAGAAATCACTATCGAAGAATTCATCATGTATGCTGATATCCTCAATCATATTTCGAGAGTAGAGTGCAGCCGCTCCAGACACGCCAAATACTTCTCCAGATTCACTCCACTGCATAGCGAGTTCCCCCGCTCCACGGTCGAAAGCCCGATAATGCTTATTCATAATTAGGCCTGTGCTATCTACGACGTCTGGATTAGAACTGAGCAGTAATTTACCAGTCGCACTTCCTATGTCGGATTGCTTCTCCATCTGCTCAATCAGGAGCTTGATATAATCAGGATGTAATGTCACATCTGGATTCAGCACAAGTACATAGTCAGTCGAAGATAATAATATAGCTTGATTATGAGCAGGAGCAAAACCAACGTTAACTTCATTCTCCAAAAGTTCAATAATGTCACATAACAGATGGGAGTGAGTTTTCACTTGCTGTATCGTATCATCAGATGAAGCATTATCAATCACGATTATTTGCTGTATAGGATAAGTTTGTACTTGTAATGCTTGTAAGCATGTAGAGATATCTTTAGCACTATTATAAGTTACGATATGTACACTAACAGAACTATTCATGGGAGCCTATCCTTTATAATTAGTTTTACTTACTATTATAACTGAATCCCCCGATCAATTGGGAAGAGATCGAGGGATTCATTGGCATATCTATTTAATTTCAATTACACTCCATTGCTGTAAGAAGTCTGTAAGTCCTGCCCTCCATGGCCGTAAGTCCTGAAAACCGTTACCTCGGATGGATAAGTGTTCCATGACCGAATTAGCTGGACGGTGAGCCGGACGCGGAAATTCAACTGTCGTACAAGGTTCTGGCTGAGCAATAATGTTAATTCCCAACGAACGAGCCTCTTCAAAGATAGCCTGTGTAAACTCATACCATGTACACGCACCACTATTAGATGCGTGGTAAACACCGTACTTTTCCGTCTGCATAAGCTCTAATAGGAAGTTGGCCAGATCAACCGTATAGGTTGGAGAGCCTTTCTGGTCATGTACAACTCTTAGAGAAGGCTTGTCTTGACCTAGACGTAGCATAGTTTTAACAAAGTTATTCCCATGAATACCATATACCCACGATGTGCGTACGATGAAATACTTTGAGGAAAGGCTCTGCACCAATACTTCTCCTGCACGCTTAGACTTGCCGTATATACTTTGGGGATTCGTATTATCATACTCTTGATACGGTTCTTTACTAGTACCATCAAAGACATAATCCGTACTGATATAAATCAGTTTCGCCCCAATGCTTTCTGCTGCCACCGCTATATTTCTCGTGCCTACAGCGTTCACTTTGTAAGCACCGTCTATATCTGTCTCAGCCAGATCAACCGCTGTATATGCCGCACAGTGGATAACCACATCTGGCCGATATTGACTAACCACATCTTGGCATTGTGTCTGATCCGTAATATCCAGCTCGTTCCGATCACACGCAAGCACATCATGACCCTTGCTACGCAGTATATTGACGACATCCGTTCCCAATTGACCCGTAGCGCCTGTTACAAGTGCCTTCATAGAGAATCCCCTAGGCGCTCTCCATACTGTGTGATCTGATACTGTTGGTACTCTCCCGATTGAATACGTGTCCACCAATCTTTATGATTCAGATACCATTGGATCGTCTCTTTAATTCCAGTCTCGAAATTATGCTTCGGCTTCCAGCCTAACTCTTGTGTAAGCTTCGTTGGATCTATTCCGTAGCGACGATCATGCCCTAATCGATCCTCCACGTAGGTGATGAGAGATTCTGGTTTATTCAACTCTTGTAGAATCGTCTTTACAATATGGAGATTCGTCCGCTCATTGTTTCCCCCAATATTGTACACTTCACCCACACGTCCTTGATGAATAACAAGATCAATCGCACTACAGTGGTCTTCTACATAAAGCCAGTCACGGATATTTAGTCCATCACCATATATCGGTAAAGCCTGATCACTCAATGCACGAGAAATAATTAATGGAATAAGCTTCTCAGGAAATTGGTACGGTCCATAGTTATTAGAACAACGAGTGATGTTCACAGGCAGTCCGAATGTCTCATGATACGCCCGAACTAATAAATCTCCACCCGCTTTACTAGCGGAATACGGACTATTCGGCTCTAAAGGCGTACTCTCCATGAAGAGACCCGTCTCGCCAAGCGAACCATACACTTCATCCGTAGATACTTGCACATACTTCGTTACGCCATATTTCTTAGAAGCATCAAGCAATACCTGTGTACCCAACACATTGGTCTTTACAAAGACTTCTGGCTCGAGAATACTTCGGTCTACATGCGACTCCGCTGCAAAGTTCACAACCACATCTATACCTTGTTGAAATATTTGGTCAATGGCCTGACCATCTGTAATGTCCGCCTTTACAAAGGAATAATTCGGATGATTCTCAACAGACTTAAGATTCTCCAGATTCCCTGCGTATGTCAATGCGTCCACATTTACAATTTGGTAATTCGGATGCTGCTGCAACATATAGATAACGAAATTACTACCGATAAATCCCGCACCACCGGTAACAAGAAGTTTCATTTAAAGGTTTGCCCCCTACTCAAAATTAAGTTCCGCATCTTGAAGTAGCGGATGGCGTTGATCTTTGTCCGAAAGAATCGGACTTGATGTAGGCCAATCAATACCAAGCGCTGGATCGTTCCAAAGTATTCCTCTATCGTTCTCTGGGGAATAATACTCGTCCACTTTATAGAATACTTGTGTATTCGGGACCAACGTACAAAAACCATGTGCGAAACCCTTGGGTACTAATAGTTGACGGTGATTATGTTCGCTTAAAATGACTCCCACCCATTGACCGAAGGTTGGTGAATGCCGACGAATATCCACGATTACATCGTAAATTGCTCCAGAGAGTACACGAAGCAGCTTCGTTTGAGCCTTCGGATTAAGTTGGTAGTGAAGTCCACGTAGAACCCCTGGTTCTGCGGAGAGAGACTGATTATCTTGAATAAAGTTATAATTAATTCCCTGTTGTTGTAATAGAGCATCATTATAGCTTTCCATGAAATAACCACGGCTATCACCATGGACAGCTGGTTCTATTAAACTCGCACCCTGTAATTTAAGAGGAGTGACTTTCATACGTAGAGTTCCTCCCTGTCTTTATAGTTTTAATTTGCCGAATGCTTCTCCAAAGTTCAAGTCCTGCGACAATTCGTTAGCTCGTGCTAATGAAGCATGAGTACCAGCATCCGTCCACCATCCTTGCAGAATATCAAAGGTAAGCTCATTACGATTGATATATGCATTATTAACGTCTGTGATTTCCAACTCGCCACGGTTAGATGGTTTTAAAGTCTTCACAATATCAAACACATTATTATCGAACATATAAATTCCTGTTACCGCATAATTAGACTTCGGATGCTCTGGTTTCTCATCAATAGAAATAATGCATTCTCCTTGAAGTTCAGGCACTCCAAATCGCTTAGGATCTTGTACTTCTTGGATTAGTATTTTCGCGCCACTCTTCTGCTGTTGGAAGTTCTGCACATAAGGATATATATCGTCTTCAAATACATTGTCTCCTAAGATCACGACCATCTGATCTTCCCCAACGAAATGTTCAGCTAGATCAAGTGCTTGTGCAATACCTCCAGCTTCATCCTGCACCTTATAGGTAAAGGATACTCCCATATCTCTGCCGCTGCCCAGAAGATTAACAACGTCACCCATGTGGTCTTTTCCTGTCACGATTAGAATGTCATTAATACCAGCTTGCTTAAGTTTATAGACCGAGTGAAAAATCATCGGATATTTACCTACGGGAAGAAGATGCTTATTCGTTACTTTCGTTAATGGATATAGACGTGAGCCTGTTCCGCCTGCTAGGATTATGCCTTTCATAAAATACCTCCTTACTACTCAAATTTGATTACTATAAACCTGATCCCTCTTGTTTACTAAAGCGCTCGAGCTCTCCGTAGTGGCACTAAAATTAATACGCTCCTTCTCAACAACAAGCGGTCTTTTCAGAATCTGCGTATGAATAGACCCTATGTACTCTCCAATTATTCCAATAAAGAATAATTGCACTGAAGAAAACAAAAATAGCCCGATGATAAGTGGAGCTGTTCCTAATAAAAATGAGTTCCAAAAGATAACTTTTGCCACCAAATATCCTAAAGCCACTAGCAGACTAACTGCCGACATCAAGAATCCAAGCATTGCTGCTAATCTTAACGGAATCTTAGAATGATTAGTAATACCTAGCATAGCTATATCATATAACGTATAAAAATTATTCTTGGTGATCCCTCTTTTTCTAACAGGTTGCACGTACTCAATCTTATAACTTTCAAACCCGATGTCAGAGATTAAACCCCTGAAATATGGATAAGGGTCGTTGATTTCCTTGAGAATTTCTATTATTTGTTTATCATATAATCCAAATCCAGTATTATTCTTCGTCAGTTCAATATCTGAAACACGATTAATAAAGTTATAATACATCTTCCGAATTGCAAACATGGCTGGGCTCTCTTGGCTTTGCGTTTTCACACCCAGAACAACTTTATATCCTTCTTCCCACTTTTTAATGAAATCCTTAATCATCTCAGGTGGATCTTGTAGATCTGCAACTAACAAAATAACTGCATCACCATCGGCTTGAAGTAATGCATGGTAAGGAGAACGAATATGTCCAAAGTTCCGTGAATTGACTATAATCTTAATATTCTTATCTTTAGCCGCGATTCCTTTTAAGATAGGAACGGTATTGTCCTTTGAAGCATTATCTATAAAAATATGTTCATAATCATATGCTCCAAGATTCTCAATTATTTCTTTCACTTGTCGATATAGTTCTGCGACATTTTCCTCCTCATTATAACAAGGAGTAACAATACTAATTTTACTCATTTAACTTCCTCATTTTCAATGAATTATACCCATCAGATATACTTTGAAGTGAATTATACTTAGGAGAATATCCGATGTGTTGAGCATTTTTCTTCAAAGAATAATAATTACTTTTAGAACCCGTTACAGAATGAACACTCCCATTAGACTTGATATTAATTTTCAGTCCGTGATTTGATGTAAAGTAATCCAAAATCTCAAATTTAGAAATAGGCTTCAGCGAGTAAACGTCAAACACTTCATTAATAAAATGTTTCTTTATACACAATTCTACCAAATCCACAAAATCATTAGGATGAACATAGTCACGGATTATATTATCAGACGATGTTTCCAACACTTCCCCTGACGTCACACATTTGATAATATCGGTTAACAAAAACCTAGATTGAAGATCGATATGACAACTAAAAAAACTAAACACACGTAGATCTATAATGGAATTGTTTACTAAACTACGATGCTTAGCTTCCATATTCAACTTACTGATTCCATAGTAATCCTTGGTTGTTAAGTTATTCAAGTCTAAATTCAAACATTTCGAATTTGAAGCAGGCTCCAAGAAATTCGTTCCATATGCTGCTCCGCTGCTTAAATTAATGGACAACGTTTCTTTAGAATTATACAAATAGTTCAGTACAAAATTATCGTATTCTTCCGTGACCTGAAACACCTTAAATGGGTTCTCCAATAACTCATTTGGATTACCCATACCAACACAATTAATTATTACATCGTAATAAAAACTATTCAAATCTTCGAACTCCACTATCTTAACATTATTTAACAAATTAAATTCTGATAGGAAAGAAACTAACTTCCCTTGAGTTCTAGCATATAGGTATATCTCAAATTCATTGGTATGACATAGTCCTAAGATCAAATTTTTCGCTATGTGTCCTGTAGCTCCTAATATAGCTATCTTTCTCACGGAACTATTCAACATGATCCTAGAGCTCCTTTATTTTGGAATTTCCATTTCTTCAACAAGATCTATCAACATATTTTGTTTCAATTCTTCGCGTCCCAAGTAGGGGAACATATCTTCAATAGGTCTATTAACAACCAACTTAGGGTGAACCTCTGTATTTTTTTCTAATTTCACTTCTAAAAATGCGGGTCCAGTAACATTCAAAAATTGATCTAACTGATCTGTATCATCCATAGAAACCATTTGGAAAGAAGGTATTTCGTACGCATTGAAAATATTAATAAACGACGGATTCTTATTAACCGTAGATTGTTGTCTGCCATCCATGTACAAATCTTGAAATTGTCTAACCATTCCTAAAGAACTATTGTTTAGGACAACGATCTTTATAGGTAAATTCAACCTAGTTATAGTATCAAGTTCTTGTATATTTAATTGAATCCCACCATCACCAGCAATAACTAATACATCTTTATCAGAAGCTAACGCAGCACCGATCGCTGCTGGCAATGAAAATCCCATTGCACCCATTCCGCCTGAATTTAATAATCTTTGAGTCTCAGAAAGTCTGAATGATTGAGAAGCCCACATTTGATGTTGTCCGACATCTAGACATATGGTTCCAATTTGTTCGCTTTTAGAAGAAAGCAAATGGATAAACCGATTTGGTTCAATTTCCTGATTCTTCGGAGTGAATGAATAGGTTGGATATTTTCCTTTTAGATTATCGATTTTTTCGAACCATTGACTAATATCTGGCTTCACATAATCCTCTAACCTTTCATTCATACCAACCAAAAATCCCTTTAAATCGGATTGAAATGAAATATCTACCTGAACTTTACTATTAAGCTCAAGCGCATCGACATCAACATGTATTTTTGTTGCAGCTCTAGCGAAAGTATCAGGTCTAGTTCCTGTTTGTCTACTATCCAATCTAGAACCTAATATGATCAATAAATCACAATTTGCTAATGTAATATTGCTATAACGATTTCCATAAGAACCGATCAAGCCGCAATATTGTGGATTATTATGGGCTATTACATCTAATCCCATTAAGGAACTAACCACTGGAATCCCTGTCTTGTTCAAAAATTCATTTAATTCTTCAACTGCATTCCCAACCCTAATACCACCACCCGCCAAAACTAGTGGTCTTTGTGCACTTTCCAACAAGTGAATTATATTATTAGCCTTTTCTTCTTCAACAGAGTAATTGGTTACACTATCAAGATACTCTGAACTATCAAAGAAACTTTCCAAATTCTCAACATCGATGTCTGCTCGTTGAATATTCATTGGAATGTCTAAGAGAACAGGACCTGGACGTCCAGATTGCGCTATATAAATGGCTTTTTCCATGTGATATCTAATTTTCAAAGGATCTGTCACTAATTCTGCATACTTGGTCAAAGATTTAGCCACGCTTATAATATCCGTCTCTTGGAAACCTATTTGGCGAATAGGTCTATCAAACTTATATTCATACGTATTTACCTGCCCTGTAATAAATAGACACGGTACTGAATCAAAATAGCAACTTCCAATGCCTGTCACTAAATTTAATGCTCCTGGCCCACTTGTAGCCATAGCTACACCAAGTTTCCCATTCATTCTTGCATATGCTTCTGCCGCAAACGCTCCTGCTTGTTCATGTCGAACAGATATACATTCAATATCATCTCTAGAAGAGATAGAATCCAATAGATGAACGATTGCTCCGCCTATGAATTCAAATACATGGGAGACGCCTTCTTTTTGTATACAATCTATTACATAATCCGAAAGCTTCATTTTGTAATCTCCTAACTATGATATTTGATATTGATCGATTTGCTTAAAACAAATTTCTCGCAGATTTTCATTCTTTTGAAATCCTAGAGTGAATTCGATAATCCTATCAATAGCCTGTTCTAAATTCCATCTAGGGTTCCAATTCAACTCATTCTTAGCCTTTGAACAATCTAGTTTAAGATATTGAGCTTCGTGTGGTTGTGGATCTTTGTCTATTTCATAATTCACTCCTGCGCCCCACTTTTGGCACATTGATTTCACAATCCATTCAACAGGTTTAGCATCTTCATCGTTTGGCCCGAAATTCCATGCACTCGCATATTCCGATCCATTCTCATAAAGTTTCTGAGCTAGCAGTAGGTACCCACCTAATGGTTCCAGAACATGTTGCCACGGCCTAATCGAATATGGATTTCTTAACTTAATCAATTCCCCGGATACTATAGATCTAACACAGTCAGGAATAAGGCGATCTGCTGCCCAATCCCCACCTCCGATGACATTACCCGCTCTAGCTGAGGCAACGGCCACAGACCGTCCATCATTCAGTTCATTAAAAAAAGAATTTCGGTAGGCACTTGTAACCAATTCAGAACACGCCTTGCTACTTGAGTAAGGATCATATCCTCCGAGTGGTTCATTTTCTCTATAACCCCAAGCCCATTCCTTATTATCATAGCATTTGTCAGTCGTCACATTAACAACAGCTACAACACTTTCACATGCTCTCACTGCTTCAAAAAGGTTCACTGTTCCCATAACGTTTATCGAATAGGTATCTACAGGATTCTTATAAGATTCTCGCACAAGGGGTTGAGCAGCCATATGAATAACAATTTCAGGTTGTGATTCTAGCATGGCCGCTTGGAGTGTTTCCTTCTCTCTTATGTCAGCTATAATACTTCTATGGATTAAACTTTGTATTTGACATAGTTCATATAAACTTGGTTGTGTAGATGGTTCGAGTGAGTAACCAGTAACTTTAGCACCCATTGAGGATAACCAAAGGCAGAGCCATGAACCCTTAAAACCTGTATGCCCAGTTAAAAAGACCCTTTTATCTTTCCAAAATGACTTCTCTATCATTTCAAAATCACCGACTCCCTATCCCAAGTCTTCCAAGGAGCCTCCCCTGATTTCCAAAGTTCCTCTAAATGATTCTTATCTCTTAATGTATCCATAGGTTGCCAAAATCCTTGATGTCTGTGGCACATTAATTCACCATCACGTGCTAGTCCTTCTAAAGGATCCTTCTCAAATATCGTACTATCATCCGAGATATAGTTGAAGACTTCTGGTTGTAAAACAAAGAAACCTGCGTTAATCCAAGATCCATCACCTTTCGGCTTCTCTTGAAAACCCTTAACCTCATTACTCGCTGTAATATCCAATGCTCCAAATCTTCCGCTAGGCTGTACCGTAGTAACCGTGGCCAATCTACCATGAAGTTTATGATTGTCAACAAGTTCTGCTATGTTGACATCAGAAACACCGTCACCGTAAGTCATCATGAATGGTTCATTCCCTATATAATTTTGAATCCTTTTCACTCTACCACCTGTCATCGTTTCTACTCCAGTATTTACGAGAGTCACTTTCCAAGGCTCAGCAGTATGATGATGCGTAACCAGTTGATTGTCTTTTTTGAAATCAAAGGTCACGTCTGATTCGTGTAGAAAATAATGTGCAAAATACTCTTTAATAAAGAATCCTTTGTAGCCTAAACATATAATAAAGTCATTGAAACCATACTGTGAGTATTGCTTCATAATATGCCACAAAATCGGCTTTCCTCCAATTTCAATCATTGGCTTCGGTCTAAGATGTGATTCTTCGCTGATTCGAGTTCCATACCCACCTGCAAGGATAACTACTTTCATAAGAGAACCTCCTAGTTAGCTATTTTGTAAGAACAAATTGTCTGATCTTTTCAATGACATAGTCAATCATTTCGTTTGTTAGACCAGGATAGACTCCAACTAGGAAAGTATCATGTAGAATTTTATCCGTATTCGTTAAGTCTCCATGAATTCGGTAATTCGCATCCTGATATGCAGGTTGACGAATCAGATTCCCTGCAAAAAGCATACGTGTTTGAATTCGGTTAGCTTCAAGAAAACTGACAATTTCATTCTTAGTAAATTTGACACCATCACGTACCGTCAATATAAATCCAAACCAACTTGGATCCGAATTTACGGTTGCCCTTGGCAAGATAAAGTATTGATCTAAATCTTTTAACCCATGATATAAACGGTTGAAGTTATCTTTTCTAGCTTGAGTAAAAGCAGGGACTTTCTTTAATTGCTCAACGCCAACAGCTGCTTGCATATCTGTAACCCTTAAATTGTATCCTATATGTGAATATGTATATTTATGGTCATAACCGTACGGCAAAGAGCCCAGTTCCCAACCAAAACGCTTATTACACGTATTGTCGCATCCGGAAGGGCACCAGCAATCTCTCCCCCAATCACGGAAAGATTCTACAATCGTTTTTAATAAGGCATTATTTGTATAAACAGCTCCACCTTCACCCATAGTCATGTGATGTGGAGGATAAAAGCTCGATGTTCCGATATGTCCATGAGTTCCAGTCAATTGTCCATTAAAGGTTGATCCTAATGCATCACAGTTGTCTTCAATTAACCATAGATTATATTTATTAGCTAGAGCCATTACTTTATCCAATTCAAAGGGATTACCCATCGTGTGAGCCACCATAATAGCTTTAGTCTTTGGTGTAATAGCATCTTCAATTCGATCCACCATGATGTTATATGTACCTAACTCTACATCAATAAAGACCGGGATAGCCCCGTTCTGAATAATTGGAGCTACAGTCGTAGGAAAACCTGCAGCTACTGTAATTACTTCATCGCCAGGCATTACTCGTCTCTCTTTCAGTTTAGGAGAAGTTAGAGCAGAGAAAGCCAACAAGTTAGCTGATGATCCTGAGTTAGTTAACAGCGCATATCGTACGCCTAGAAACTCTGCATAATCCTTCTCAAACTGCTTATGATATCGTCCTGCCGTTAACCAAAAATCTAAAGACGAATCTACTAGATTTCTCATTTCTCTTTCATCAAATACTCTTCCACCGTAAACAACAGAAGAGCTATCCTTGTCGAAATTTTTGTTTCTATCTGAATGGAACAATTCATAATAGTTTTCGACTTTCGACAAAATATCCAGTCTCACTATTTTCTCATATTCATCCTTGTTAATTTCAGTGAAAAACTTCACCTTATCAGGTGTTACACTAAATTTATCTCGAATATCTAAATAGAAGGGTTCTTTCAAATCCGAATAATTGATAGCAAAGTGATATTTCTCTTGAAATGTTTCAGGGCTGAGACTAGACAGAGTATAAGCTTGAATCAGATTCGCTTCCGTACCGCAAATCAATGCATATTCTTGTGTTTTTTGTACTATTACAATATTCCCTTGCTTCAACATTACTACACCCCTTATGAATTTTTGGAGGCTTTAAAACTCCAGTATTTATGACCAAAAAAGCTCACTAACGTAGTTAAGAATAGAGCTATCGCCTGAGCGATTAATTTATCCAGTTCTATTGTATCAACTAATATCGCCAATAGAAACAAATTAACAAAAAAAGTGACAACATATATCGACACAAATTTCACAGCACTTCTTGCATTATACTTTCTTTGTTGAAAAGTCCACCTATTATTCCATAGATAACTATGAGCAACACCAATAACATGTGAACAAATAAGCGCTTCTAAGTAATTGTTGCGAATGAAATGAATGTATCCAGCGTATACAAGGAAACCCACAATGGTATTTAATACGCCTACTATAATAAATTTTATCGATTGATTCTTCATAGATCACCAATATTCTGATTTATTTAATACTATTTTGGTAATTGTGCTTTCATCGCCTTCCAATTATCTAATATATCTTGATCGGTCAAGACAATGTCACTTATTTTGAATTCACTAATGTCACCATTAAACCCCCTATCCATACTTATCCAGTTACCTATTGATAATGGCATCTTGCTATTTTCAATATGATCCAGTGTTGATCCGATCGTTGCTGATATCAACTCACTATTATTGTATATTTTAATAGCCCCTTTATTGAATACAACTGTCAAGTAGTTCCATTCACCTGCTTCTAATGGGAACTTCGATGGTGCCGACCATTGAATTCCATTTCCATAGGTGAAAGTATACACATTTTGATTCTCATTTTCTTGTTGAATTACGAAGCCTTGAAATCCAACTCCAGGATGGTTTCCAATCACAGCTGAATATTGATTCTGAATACGATTGGGTTTCAATGTAACTTCAATAGAAAACTCTTGACTTAAAATAACAGGGGGTAAGTTTTCCTTAATACCCACAAAACGATTACTTAAAGATTCAACCACGAAAATGCTATCTTGGATAAGGTAATGCTGATTGCTTTGAAGATTAGGTAACAATGTTAGGTTTGATTCTTGTGAATTGTTAGATCTTCGACTAAACATCAATACATTATCAGCATCACTTCTATCTACAATCCTAAAATTTTCATATAACAAAGTTAGAATCTTTGCATTCGATTTAAAATTTAGCTGTGTATTGCTTATGAAGTTTCTATCTACGAAGACCTTTTGCAATGAACTATTCACTATTTCTTCATTGATTTTATTGTATTCGTTATTTAGAAACATTTCAGACATCCCCGGAACATCAATTACTGGGATAGTTTTTGAATACAAGTAATCTACCCCTGAGTGGTATGATAATATTAAAGTCTCTTCTCCTTCAGTTGTGTTTTCTCTTATAAAGTCTGCACCTGATATAATGGGAGAATCCCCTTTTTCGAATGTCGATGACCAACGCTCTTCTATTAACTGATAGATTGTCGTACTACTTTTAGCAAGAGCAAATAATGAAGACACAGTACATAATATTAGACTTAACAAAACAATTTGTTGCATCCAATTTCTACTTTCACCTTCAACAATCTTTTTTTGAACTTTACAATATAACATGTATATATATAATACTAGTAGCATCAATGCTGGATACCATACTAGTGTTAAAACATTATCATGGCTTCTACCTTGATAATAGCTAAACAACCCTACCCCCAGAATAGACAATAGAAAAATCACTCTTACTAATAAGGTATTCTCTTTTCTTACGACAGCATTCAGAGAAAACAAGAGTCCAAGAATATATATGAGTGCAACCAAATTCCAAGGATGTATCATCTTCATAGGCAACATGAAGAATCCATACCCATAAAAATAAATTTGATAATTAAAGAATTCAATTAAATTTGGTATAGTTCCTGACCTAAGATAAATATACAAAGTGAATATTAATAGGATACTAATAAGTGCACCTATTGACACTACTAAATGTTTGAAACAATTTTTTGCAAATAAAATCCAACCTTTCCAATTTAGTGCTTCATCAAACAACTGTACCAATATCCAAGTTATAAAGACAATTAGTCCTGAATCTAAATTCCATAATAGAGCTATAGATGATATAAATGTAAATAGGTAGTACTTAAAGTAACTCTTACTTTCAAAATATTTAAGCGAATAATACATTAATAACGTGGGGAAAAGGGTCCTTATTGGATAATATTGAAAATATGAGTCGGGATTCACAATTTTGAAATGAACGTAACCATAAAATAAAACAAATGAAAACGCTAATAAAGAATATATCTTATTAGTAATTAATTTATCTAGAACCTTATATAAAAAATATAAAGAAAGAGATACTAGCATACTCATAATTAATGTGAAACTAAAGACATTTAACCCAATTACCTTAAATATAGGTTCTAATATATGGGGGTATAACCCATATTGATTTGTAATATCCACTAAAATACTCTCTCCCATATGAACTAAAGCCATAGAATGGAATACTGCATTAAAATGACTTGTATATTCTGCTGAATCTGTGAGCGAATATATTGAATATACATTTGAAAACCCAACAAAAATAATTAAAAATGAAACTAATGAGTTTATAATTACTGTAGTAATTTTATTAAATCCATTGACGAAATTTTCATCTATGTAAACCATCTTTTTAATATAATATCCTACCAATCCAATAAAAAGGACCACTGCGACAAATAATATTGGATTTTCCATTATAAAGAAATCACTAACAAAAAAAGCATTGTCACTTTGCTTAAAGTATAGAAAAATAAAATAAATTATCATTATATTAGCTAACGAGTAGACAATGTAATACAATATTCTCGATGAAAGTATTGGAAATCTTATTAGAAACTTGTTAATGATCAAATAAAATAAACTGATTATTATTGGTAAGCAAAGTACAGATAAAATGAATATCTTTCTTTCTCCTGGTTCTGGTGAAAACGAATCTGAATCTACTGAAAACAATAATTTAATGTTAGATAATACACTACTCGGAATATCTTGATTAATTGATATCCCTATTAAATAAATAAAAACAACTGAGAAAAGCACAGTAAAAAAAGAAGCTATAAATAATTTCCGTTCATTGTACATGCTAGTATACTCCTTAGTATTGATTCTGTCATAATCTGTAAAGCCTTCTGCCTAGAACCCATTTAAAGCTTGCCCGAAGGAATAATGGGGTATCTGAGCAGTCTCACGATTCGACCCCGAATGAATATCGATTGAATCGTGAGACATTTTGAACATCCTACACTGACTTCAAATAGTTCTCTTTAATGAATTCTCTGAGCTACGGTAGTTGTCAAGACAGTTGTCGTGATTCCATACAATTTATGTAGTTATCTGGATTGCTCCTCATCGGTATCCATAACCCCATCTTTTTCGGGATTGAGCCATACCTGCTTATCCAGTTTCCAGTTGCGCGTATTTCCAGACCAACGGCTAGGATTTTTCGCTTTTGCTGCCTCATAGACCTGCTTTCTCTTCTCAAAGATCTCCTCGGAAAGACCCATATGTCTTTGATTCGGGGGCAAGAAGTTCAATCCACTGTGGCGATGCTCCGAGTTGTACCAACGGACAAATCGTAAGGTCCATTCCCGAGCTTCATCCCTCGAACCAAATCCCTTAAGAGGGTAGTTCGGTCGGTATTTACACGTTCTGAAAATAGACTCCGCATACGGATTGTCGTTGCTTACTCGCGGTCTACTTCGGGATGGGATAATACCTAGACTGTATAAGGTTTCAAGTAGAGTTGCGCCTTTCATCGGGCTACCATTGTCCGAATGTAAAATAAGAGGACTTTTTCGCACGGAACATTGCTCACTCAGTACGGTTCTGCGCATGAGCTGGCTTGCATATTCAGAAGATTCCTCATCCCAAATCTCCCAACCTACAATTTTGCGACTATATAAATCTAGGAGAGATAGAGATAATAAAACATTCCCTTGACCGGACCCTGTAGCCAGCTAATATCCCACATCCATACTTCATTGGGTTTGGTAGCACAGTGACTCGTAATGGGCTTGGAGCTGGGTTTCTGGCTACCTCCACGATGTTGCTGTTGCCCATGTTTGTGCATGACGCGATAAAAGGTAGACTCTGAACCGAGATAGATGCCTTGATCTGCAAGTCTTGGCACAATCTGACTCGGTGGTAAACTCTTAAACTCGGCTTGGTTAATCACTTCAACGATCTGCTGGACCTTGGGTTCACTTAGCTTATGCGAAGGTGCTCGCTTGATCGCATGGGGTCGTTGATCTTCCAGCGGGGATCGGTCACTGCGCCAGCGCTGTAACGTTCGTTGAGTAATGGCAAGCTCCTGACACGCCAGCCGTTCCCGTGCTCCTGCTCGTACAGCTTCCCCAATGAGTGTCATAGCAACTTGACGATCTGAGGCAGGAATCATTCTTCCTCGGGGTCCCCCCAGATCTCTCGGGCCTTTTTTCGCAACACCAGTAGGGCTGCGGTTTCGGCTAATGCGGCATCTTTTCTTTTTAATTCACGGGCAAGATTCTTGTTCTCCCGTTCTTTGTTACGTAGTTCCTTTTCCAGTCTTGTTGCTTGTTCGGCAACGCCTCCGTTGGCTTGCATACACGCGTCACGCCAGGCTTCTACTTGCTCGACAAACAATCCTTTCGCACGGCAGTACTCGGACAACTCAATCTCACTTAACGTGGATGTCTCTACCACAATGGCAAACTTATCTCGGGCACTCCACTTCTCCGACTCCTTTTCGCCACCAGGTATAACAAATCCGTTGGATCGGGCTTCCTTTTGCCACTTATATAGGGTGCCTTCTGATAGTCCACTGTCCCTCGCGATCTGATTTACCGATTCATTATTTGGGGGCATCATCCGCAGCATAATCTGTTGTTTGAGTTCGTTACTATATCTAGCCATTGTCGCTCCACCTCATTCTCTCTTTTAATTACAATACATTCTATTGAGAGGTACGACAACTATTATGACACAGGGGGGCTACTACAATCTCCATTGTCTACGTGTTCTCCAATTCACACTCGAATGAAATTGTTTCATTCAATAGGAGCACCTGTCTTTACCAACTTTAGTGATTCATCATCTTTTTCAACAACCTTACTCCAATCATATCCTAATCTTTCAAAAACCTCTGGGGTTGTTATGTGTCTCTTGGTATTGTCTTCTATTAAATAAATATTTATTCCGTTTGTAACCAGCATTCCATTCTCTACCCCAGTGGAATTCGGCCATAATATTTCATTTGCTTCTTTATAAAAATCATTTCTAATGTATATATTCCTTTCAATATTATCGTTTTCATTTAGAGGTTTATATTCAACGTTCAGATAATCCAAAATGTCCTTTGCAAAAATAGAATATTTATGTCCCCATACATCACTCTCCTTTTCAAAAATGACTAGTTTAGGTCTAGTAATGATTATATCTTCCATAATTTCATTTTTAAAAGCATCCATAAACCAAGGAACTAAAATATAGGTTCTTAACGCAGGCATCCTATTAGTATTAATATATGTTTGTGGCGATAAATTTGATATCCATATTTTATCACTCTTTTTAGTTAATTTATTTATATAGTCATCATAATAGTACGCAGCCATTGTTCCTTTTGGTTTTGTGAGGTTACTACCCACATTCGGAAGATAACTATTTAATGAGCATATCACTAATAAGAAAATACATATTTTAAGAAGACTTCTCTTATACCCTTCCATGATATTATTTTCTTTATTCCTCAAGTATTCACTAATTATAAAAGAACAATTAAAGAAGGTTACCATATAATATGGAATTGCATGGAATCCTATATAGCCTCTTATACCCGTAAATGCTAAAAAAATAAAGATTATTATTGAAAGTGCTTTATCCCTTTTAAAGTGATAGTAACAAAATAGTAAGTTAAAAAGGACTAATAAACTACTGAATAAACTTTCCTTTGACAGTACTGTTAAATAATATGTTATATGATCAATCCACGCAGTAAATGTCACTTTGAAAAGACCAATAACACTATTACCAATCCCAGTATAATTACTATAGTGTACCCTATTTAACTTATATGCCTGAAAATAAAAATTATACAAATTATCAGTACCCCAATACCATAGAAACAAAATAATGAAAGGCACAGTCATAAATCCGATAAGCTTCATATAAACCTTTATATTTTTTATTATTGTTCTTTTAAAAACCTCGTATATAAATAATGAAAATAACAATGCAAATATAGAATAAACACTCACAAATGCAGACATAACAGAAACAAACACACTTATAGAAATAATAACCATACTTTTTATTGTTAAAGAATTCGTTCTAACGAAAATTAATGTTTCTAAAAATAAAAACAAAAGTGAAAAACCATAAAAGACATCACTTAATATCATGTGTGCCCAGGTTATATTAATAGTTAATGCATACAAGAGAACGAAAATTTTAAAAACAAATGGATTAAAATACTTAGAATAACGAAGATACATAAACACCCATAGACCGAATATCACAAAACTCATACAAAGTCTAAAAGCTTCATAATCATGCACACCTATTATTGCGAATATTGACATAAAGTAATATACAAAAGGAGTATGTTGTGAAAAAAAACCCTTATAAATATCATTCCCTTGTGAAACAGATAGCGCTCCTAACATATTATCTGCTTCATCCATAAAACTAGTACTTCTCCCATATAATACAATCAATAAAAAACTGAACACAAAAATAAGCACGGTGCTCCTATTCTTCTTGAATAGATCAGCTAATTTCCCCATATTCCAAAGAACCCCTTTTACCTAAAGTGCTTAATATATACTACAATTCTTTTGAATTATTATTAAACTCAACAAAATATAAAACAAACCTTAGTTGAAGTAGAAAATACTATGCTCAGCAAGAAAGGTGTTACCCGATATTTATTGAAGTTATAACTCTTTAGATTCTTTATAGTTTTTGAATTATTTCATCAATAAAATCAAACTGCTTCTCATTAGTCATATAACTCTCCATGGATGATAAGCTTCTTGTTCCAATATTGTGATCTAGTTCATATTTTCCACATAAATCTGAGAGAGCATTTGCAATTACATCAGTACTAATATCTTCTAGTGAGATAATGTTACTATGTAACTCAGACAAATCTTTATTAGCATAGTTATTGGTTAATACCATGACACCGAAGTGAGCCATCTCCAATGGCGGGTAACTGGGATGTGGTGAAATCATTAATGAAAGTCCCACTGAGCTTGACTTTAACTCTTCAGCATACTCGTCTAAAGACATTTTCCCTTTAGATTTTATCGTTACTCCATTACCGATATCGATGTCATTATGATTCTCTCCTGCAGAAATGATTTCCCACTCTGACGCATTCGGATGAATCCACACCCAAGCTCTTAGTGCTTCAATAATTAATGTGAACGCATTTCGTGGCACAGATGGACGACCATAAATCAATATTTTTTTTTGTTTATTCATGTCTATAACAGGAACTAATTTCTCTTTTAGAGACGTATTTAATCTTGGTTCAAAAAAATACTTCTCTGTAAAGGAATAGCCCTGATTTACAATAAAGTCCATTAACAAACTCGAATTAAATATCGCAATTTGTGGGCCTCTATACTTATAGGTACTCTCCGCGAGGGAGTATTGGCTTGACCAGGGATAAAACCCCGGTTCAAAATCCTGAATGAAATAGATAACTTTCTTGATATCTTGTTTATAATATTCAGACTGCCATTTCACAATCCTTTGAGCGAAGTATGCAGACCACCAAGATGTAGCAATGAAAATATCCTCTTTTCCCACCGGGATTGTTTTGTTGTATCTATCATTAAAAGGAACAATTTGTGAAGGATAATCTTCATCTATTTCTGAAGTTACTAAGGTATAATCTCGGAAATTATTTACATCATCACTCTCAGGAGATGCATCGGTTGTGATAATACGACGAGCATACCCTTCACTAGCTAACACTAATTCGTCATAAAAATGTATTGCTGTAGATATCCCGCCGAACACGTGTTCCTTATTGATCGATGGGACCAACAAATTAATCCGCTTTCCTTCTAAAGAGGAGTGTATTGGATTAAACGGCGTTATTTCACTAACGTGTGTATTCAAATATGAACTAACCGTTGATTTGTATGCTCTCTTAAGGGTATTACTACCTCTAGCTTTCCGAATCACAAAATCAATAAACTTCGACATATCATTTAATCTCCTTGACGTAGCATAGGTTTGAGACTATTTAAGTCTAAATTTTTATTAAAATATGGATCACCCTTTTTCAAGTAGGGGCCATAATGCAATTGAGACATTTCAAAATCAATAGGTGGGATATATGAATCCCGAGATTTTGATTCTAGATGACAAAGCACAACGTATGGATCATATATATTGTAAAGTCCATTTTGTATTGCCCTCAGTGATATTTCAACATCACTTCCGCAAATTATAAAGTCTTCATTGAACATACCGATTTTGTTAATTGTATTCTTAGAGATTGCTAAGCACGCTCCTGTTGAGGCAATAACATTTCTTGTTAGCATTGGAGAAACAAAGGGTGATCCGTAATGATTAGGCTGCATTCCCTTAAAGATATGATCTGCCCATCCTCCCAAACCGATAACTACTCCAGCATGCTGTATAGTGTTATCTTCATATAGCAATAATCCCCCGACCGTTCCAACATCAGAACGAATTGCTTTCTCTAATAACCTTAACAGCCAATCCTTACTAATCACTTGTGTATCATTATTCAGAAATACAAACACATCCCCTGTAGCTTCTCTAATTCCATGATTATTAAGTTTGGACCAGTTAAAATCATAGTTTGCATCAACAATCTTTATTTTTGGATTATCACGTTGTGAGTCAAACCATTTAAAGGTCTTTTCTTCAATAGAGTTATTATTGATTATAATAATTTCGTAATTATCATAATCTGTTTTCTCTAATATACTAGTAACACAAGCTTCCAATAACTCAATATGATCCTTTGTAGGAATAATAATACTTGCTTTATTGGAGCCAACATTGTATCTGCTATCAAAGACAAATAAATATTCGCTCTCATCCGCATGAGCGTTTCCTTCCCCGAACACCCTTATTAAATGTTCATTTAAAGCCTTTAATCCGGCATGATGAGCATAGGGCTTAGAATGAGGGTTTAATGCTGTTGATGTTTCTAACTCTCTCCAAGAGTATAGTACTTTGGGTATGTGATGAATTCGTTTTGCTATTTCGCTTAATCTCAACATCAAATCATAGTCTTGGCTTCCATCAAACTCTTTTCTAAATCCACCAATTGAATTAAATAGTGTCTTTTTAAATACAAGAAAATGACCAATATACATTTGCGATCTTAATAGGTCAGGTGACCAATCCGGTTTATGAAAAGGATACTTTCTGTTTCCTTCGGTATCTATTTTATCTTCGTCCGAATATAGAATATCTGCATCGGATTCATTAATAGCCTTTACAACTTCAAATATAGCATCTTTGGTAATTTCGTCATCATTATCTAACAATGCGATATATTCACCATTAGCCAATGAAACTGCCTCATTAGTAGCTCCAGATATGCCTTGATTTGTTTCCAACATTTTCAATATAATTTTTGGATTATCGATTTTTCTGAGGAAGGATCTCGTATGTTCGCTTGTGGAACAATCATCTACAATACATAGCTCCCATGATTCATATATTTGCTCTTCTACCGACTTAATTGCGAGTTTCAACCATATTGGATCAACATTATAGACTGGCATCACGATTGATACTAGTGGTTTGTAAGCTAATTCTGCAATTTCAGATTTAATTTGTTCAACATTTAAATAATTAAAGTTTTCTTCCTTATATGAAGAAGTTGCTTCAGTTGAGGTCATTTTAGAGTGTATTTTATTATTTGCAGCTCGAAATCCATTTTTTCTTATTTCTCTAATTGTTTTCTTAGCTAATGCCGGGTTTTTTTTCAATGCTTGAAATATAGCCTTATTCCTTTTCAGATATATTCTAATTTTCTTAGGAACTACTTTTTTCATTCGGTTTTTCAATCTTAATTCTTGAGAAACATGCTCTAGTTTATGAATATATTCTAGTTGTTCAGTCACACAGATATCTAATTGAAGCATATTTTGATTTAATATTTCATTATCAACTTCAAGTTCACCATGAATTTTAGCCATTTCATTAATTTGAGATTGAAGGTCCTCATTTATTCGAGTTAAATTTTCAACCAATTGAATATATCCTACTATTTCACCATTTTTTTGTTGTAATTGTAGATTTTTGTCTTCAAGTTCAAGTTGCGCACTACTTTCTTTGATTTTTAGCTCTAATCTTTCTAATTCAGACTTCTTTTCTTCTAGTTTATTATTCTTATGATTAATTTCAGTATTGATAAGTTGAAAACTACTAAGGTTATTAATATCCCTTTCCAGACTATTCAATTCATCAATTCTAGATTGGCCAATCTCATATTTTTCCCTTTGAGTTATTAATCTTGCAACCTGCTCAATCATCTCAGATTTATTGGGCTTCGTAACAAAAAAGAAATTCCTATAGCACGAACCATTATAATCGCTACTATAAATGTGATTATTATAATATTCATCTATAGTAAATCTAAAATCATAAAGAGCCTCCCTTCCTGCAGCCAGAAAGTGTAATTTAGTCATCTTCTCCCAAATTTCGAGCGACCCATGAGAAAAGTTATAGTGATTCCAATCTTTACTTTTAAAATATTCGGAAACTACATCCTTATCTGGAAGTCCGTTTGTAACGTGTTCTTCTAGCCATGGATACTCATAACCGTATAAAGTCTTGAAATATGTGTTAGCTCTATTTTCCGACTCCGATACACCTTCAGTATTAAATGGCGCTGCTAAAATAAATCCAAATCGAGAGACTCTTCTTAATTCATCCAGAAAACTAATTCGTTTCGATTGAGGTATATGTTCAAATACATCAAGAGAAATAATAAAATCAAACTGTTCATTAGCTAGGGGCATTTCTGTTGCATCCCCCTGAATATAAGCTGAATCTCCTTTGAATTTGTCTGGAACAACAATATCCAGATATGTTATTTTGTCATTCGGTAGAAACCTCTCCAAATTTTTATGTTCATTTGCCCCAACTTCTAAAATTGAATATGTACTGTTGCTTTCACGTACAGCATCGATTAATTCTGAGGCATGTTTATATCTTTGATATTGGTCAAATGGCACAATCATTTTACAACTCTCCATTTTAATTATATTTTTTAGTTAATTATTTTCCATTTATGCTCCATATATAAAAGACCTTCAGAAAAATACTTGTTTGAGATCTTGAAAACACTTACTTCTTGCTTATAATCAAGACATACTATACCTTCATTGTTAAATAACCCCACATCGATGCAGAAGGTTCCACTAAGTAACGATAGGCTAGAAATAATATATTTCACTCTATGTCTACCTAATCTATTCGGAATATCAATCTTCTCTAAGTGCGTATTAGGTCCGAATATATATTGGCGATCTGGCGTATATATCGCAACACCCAATAATAAGTCATCTATAACATTTTCATAGACTTCATATTCCACTTCAACTTCTAGTTCATCAAAGGTTTTTAAGTTATTGCTATTCAGGTTCACTTTTGTAATTGATGATAGTATATCGGGGTTATTAGGTTTGACAAAATCCTCTGGTTGTGAGATTTCAGGTTGGTTCTGTTCAGTTGAAAGTTCAGTATTCACAGTAAGATCTGTATTATATTTCATGAAATCTTCATATAGATCAGCAACTTCAGATGATTCACCTGAAGCTTGTACTACGCCATCCTTAAGCCATACTGCTTTATTGCAGAACCTCTTTACCTGTTCCGTTGCGTGGGATACAAACAATATTGTTGTTCCTTTGCTCTTTAATTCCTTCATTTTATCAATACATTTCGTTTGGAATCGCACATCACCCACAGCAAGGGCTTCATCTACGATCAGTATATCCGGCTCTACATTTATAGAAACTGCAAAAGCTAACCTGGCAAACATACCACTGGAGTAAATTTTAACAGGTTGTTCAATAAATTCACCGATATCTGCAAATTCAATAATGCTGTCCATTTTAATATCGATTTCTTCACGGGTAAACCCCATCATTAGACCATTTAGATATACATTTTCTTTGCCACTATACTCCGGATTAAATCCTGCTCCTAGCTCCAATATGGCTGATATTTTACCCTTTACTTGAATAGTCCCACTTGTCGGAGATAAGACCCCAGTTATTATTTTTAATAAGGTTGATTTCCCTGATCCATTCTTCCCTAGAATCCCAAGTGCATCGCCCTTCTCCACCTTAAATGAAATGCCGTTAAGAGCTTTGAACTCCTTATGATACGTTTTATGAGTTGGAGAGATCACTTCTTTTAGACGGTCTAAGGGTTTATCGTATAGTTTATACGACTTCACAACATCTTGAATTTCGATTATCTCATCCAAACTCTACTCCACCTTTTCAACTTATATTACATCTGCAAAATGAGGTTTCAACTTATTGAAACTTTTAATTCCAATCACAAGTGTAGTTACACAAAACATCCAAAAGTATAACGTATAATATGGGTGATCTACAAAGACTACCTGCCTAATGAAAGTATCTCTATAGCCCTCCACAATATAGAACATTGGATTTAATTTAAAAATAGTACTCCAAAAATCAGAAAGCATGGTATATGGCCATCCGATTGGCGTGAACCAAAATCCAATTTGCAGAATTATTATGATGATTTGATTTAAATCCTTAAAAAATAGCACAATAGCAGATGTCAATAATGAAACCGAAAAGGCAAGTGCAATTGTACAGATCAAATAATAGATCAGTTGAATATTATAAATATTCGGATTGTATCCATATCCAGTGTACATCACAAATATAAATACAATAAAAAATAAATGCACGAATAAGACAGATGTAATCTTAACTACGGGTAACAATTCAATTTTAAATACAACTTTCTTCACAAGATAACTGTATTCAGAATACACATTTGTGGCACTTGATAAGGCTTCAGAGAAGAAGAACCACGGGATTATTGCGACTATAAACCATAATATAAAGGGGACATCCGATACACTACCGCTTCGTAATCCCACCTGAAATACAAACCAATATGTAATAATGGTAAGCAGCGGCTGTATGAACCCCCACACTATCCCCAGGTAGGAAGAAGCGTATTTAGTTTTAAAGTCATTTTTAGCTAGACTGAAAATTAACCTTCTTCCTTTATATATCTCTTTTAAAAATCTATATATGTCTTTTGCGGAATTTATAATATATAAACTTACTAGAGTAGTTAAAATGCTAGCAAGTGATAGGAAAATATTATTGAGAATGCTACTACCTTCTAATGATGCATCAATCCGTGGTTTTATATCTAACACTAGATATGGATCTTTTTCAGTTACATCTAATTCCAATTGTTGGTCCCTCTGGCTTATTACCTTCACTTCATGTTGCTTATTCATGATTTCGTTAAGAGAAATTCTTATTTTGGAGTTTCCTATTAACTGAACGTCTTTAATACTAACTTGCGCCTTTTGATTACCCAAATCTAATCTAAGAGAATGCACATTCTTGGGTAAGGTGTATTGAATAGTCTGCCAAGCTCCTAATGTCTCATAAGCTTGATGAAAAGATTGTTCCTCAGTCCAATCCTGGCCTTCCATTGTAATATAAAACAACTGGTAATCATCAATTTTATCGGAATTCAATTGGAATTGAAGACTTAGTTTAGATTCACTTTTTTGATAGGATATAAACATATTAAAGAAAAGAACTACTAGCATAAGTCCTATCACAGCAAGTATTGTTTTTTTGAATTTCATTTAAATACTCCTTCATTCCAATAGCAAACCCGGGAATTTCACCTAAGTAATGCATGGTGTTCTGTTTTATTTCTAGCCCCTATGTTAAAATATCTCGTATCTACACTTAAAGGAGATTGAAAACTTTGTCTAAACAAGTATACGGTAAACAGCCTAATAGGTCGAGTGGTGTCGCTAAAACACCTTTATTATCATGGGTATTACTAGCCTCTATCATTCTATATTTAGCATGGTCGCCATTTCAAGTGGCGTTATTTAACGGACAGATCCTTCAATTTGAGAAGCCGTTGTTCTGGGCATCCGCTATTGCCTGTGTGATTCTATTGATCTGGATTGCAAACTTCTACAAGAGTATTACATTTGAAGATCAACGAAATTGGATGGCTATCTATGTGTTGTTACTTCCTATTACATATGTACTCGCACTCTTCAATGCTGCCTCTCATTCTTATGCAATGAATATGGTCATCATTATGTCTTCATACGCGATCATGTTCATCGTGGGCTTATTCTTACTACGTGATAAGTTTGCTAATAAAGTAATCCAAATTGCGATTATAACTATTTCCTATCTAATTATAGGCTTCGGTTTTCTCAATTGGTTTGGACAAGGGAAGTTCGCAGGGAAACTCGTAGTGTGGTTTTCTAATGGGATGATGAACGGTAAGTATACGGACGCTGTCATGACGGACTCTAACGGTCTGCGTCTGACATCGGTGTTTCAGTATGCCAACACATACGCTGCCTTTCTGATGGCCTTTCTATTCGTCGCCATATTTGCTCTGATTCGATCTAAGAAATGGGTTGGACAAGCTTTTCATGGATTTATGTTAGTCCCTATTATTGTATCGATTCTGCTTACGCTCTCACGTGGGGGACTGATTATGCTTCCCGTCGTGTTCGTGCTTCTACTATTATTCTTGAAGCCAGCCAAACAGATCCTCTGGCTAGTCTACTGCGGTATAGCCGGAGTGGCCTCCTTGTTAATCTCCAAAACGGTAACTGATCTTGGATTACAGTTGAATACAACGTACGAAGGCGGCGTAGCTGCTAAAGCATGGGGAACTTTACTTGCGGCATCTATTGTTGTTGCACTACTAGCATGGGCTATTCAAAAGTATATTGCTCCTCTTCTAGTGCGCAGTCTTCAAACTTGGTCGGATCGCAAAGCTTCGAGCCTGTGGATTCCCTTAGGTTCCGTGGTCGTGATAGGTGTTCTTGCTTTTCTCTTCATCGGCACGAGTGTACGTAACATTCTCCCTGACAATATGAGTACGCGTCTAGAGAATATTAACTTTCAACAGCACAGTGTCCTTGAACGGATCACATTCTATAAAGATGCTATGAAAGTTGTTAAAGACTATCCTGTACTAGGTGCGGGTGGTGGGGCCTGGGCTGAGTTGTATGAGAAGTATCAGAACAATCCTTATACGAGTCGACAAGCACATAACTTCTTTCTACAGTATTTAGTAGAGGTCGGTATCCTTGGATTTATCGTCTTCATGTCATTCTTGATCTTCATTTTCTATAAGTATATTCGGAGTTATATGAGAGAGAATGAAGAAGGTCGGGAGTCTCATTTCTTATATCTCATACTCGTGATGTCTATTCTATTGCATAGTCTTCTAGACTTTAATATGAGTTATATGTTTATTGGCATTCTCGTGTACCTTGGACTCGGGGGTATGGCTTCTGTTATGGAGAGTAAACCCGTTCGTTTCCAAGCATTACGCTTACGTGGTAGTGGCGTTAGTACCCTATATAGTCTGGTTATCGGAATATGTGCCGTGGTAGTGCTATTCACTTCACTCCGATATGTTCAAGCCAGCAACGCTGGACTAGAGGGAAGGAAAGTAGTTCAGACGAGTACGTCTTTCGAGGAAATTAAGGCACCACTGGAGAAAGCTCTGGACATTCGTAAGAATCATCCTGAATCGTTACTATTATTATCTTCACTTTATCAACAAGTCTACTTACAATCACATAACGAAGATCACTATAACTCAGCGTATACTTTATTAGTTGAGGGACTTAAATACGAACCCTATAACAAGACTATGATCAACCGCTTAATCGCTCTGCATCAATTAAAAGGCGAACAAGCGCAAGCATTCGACCTCTTAGTAACTAATTCTGAGAACTTCAATTGGGATATTGCATGGTATGAACGTATTATCTCCCAAGGATTCAAACTAGGTTACGACGCCCTTGGCAAGCAGGATATAGCTTCTAGGGATAAATACTTTACAGCAGGAATACAGGCCTTCGATAAGGTTCAAGCAGGTCTTGTACACCTTACTACTCTTCCTGAAGGACAAATGGCTGGGGCAGCCTTTGCAAATACGCCGGAGATGATTCTAAACACGGGTAAAATGCATTTCTTCATGAATCAGCCCGAGAAGGCTGCACAGACCCTTAACATTGGTTTAGTGGAAGACTTAACAGAGCCAGTCAACCGAGAGATTGCACATTGGTATGTAGCCGCTATGATGAAACAGGGGTTGAATGATCAAGCCGTATTGGATCGTCTGCTGCAGATTGATCCTACTGAGAAAGAGCAGATTGAAGCTCTCATAAAGATAGACTTTTAGATCTGATAGCTGCCATTTAAATCTACTAAAAAGGCTACCCTCCTGTAAACAGGAGGGTAGCCTTTGCTATAGAGAATGGACAACACCGAACGCACTCGAGTCGTCTCCACGAAACTAGCTTTTACTATGTGCGTGCTCCATTTGATGAATCGTTTCCTTCATATACTTCAGCAACTCTTCCCTTAACTCCTCATGTTGCAATGCATAGTGAATCGAGGTCTCAATAAAGCCTAGTTTCTCCCCTACATCATGCCGCTGACCCTCGAAGTTATAAGCGAGTATTCTCTCTATCTCTCCGAGTCTAGAAATGGCATCCGTGAGCTGAATTTCACCATTCACCCCAGCACCTTGCTCGCCTAGTAAATCAAAGATACGTGGCGTGAGAATATATCTCCCTAATATCGCTAGGTTAGAGGGTGCATCCTCTTGCTTCGGTTTCTCCATGAGCCGATTAGCTCTGTAGACCCGTTCCTCCAAAGATGTACCATCCACAATACCGTACCTGGACACTTCATCCCATGGAACGGGTTGTACCCCCACAATGGAAGAACGGTACTGCTCATACACATTCATCATTTGCTTAAGACAGGGAACCTCAGATTCCACAATATCGTCTCCTAACAACACTGCAAAGGGCTCATTACCAATAAACTTCCGAGCACACCAGATCGCATGACCCAGTCCCTTGGGTTCTTGTTGCCTTATGTAATGAATGTCGGCCATTTCGGACGATTTGCGAACCTCGTTGAGTAACTGCCACTTGGATTGAACGGACAGATTATATTCAAGTTCGAAGGAGGTATCGAAATGATCCTCGATTGCTCGTTTTCCTTTTCCCGTGACGATAATAATGTCTTCAATGCCTGAGGCAACAGCTTCCTCAACAATATATTGAATAGTGGGCTTGTCCACGATCGGTAGCATTTCCTTAGGCATAGCCTTGGTGGCAGGTAAGAATCGTGTTCCTAATCCCGCAGCCGGAATAATGGCTTTACGAATTTTCATGAGAAACCTCCTTAATCTCTACTAATCTATTTTCATTTATAAGTAGTCCATCCAGATGACAAGATAATTTATTATCAACAATAGAGCTCCCTCAAGTGACATCATGCTTTCTATGCAATATAACACAAGTCAATGTATTGGGATATATAACCACGTTGCCATCTTTATTAAAAGTTAACTCTCAGCATAATAAAAAGGTTGATTCACCCTAATCATAGGATGAACCAACCTTTATTAGTACGAATTCAAAAAGTCGACAACATGTTTTTATTTCACTAACTGCCCACGAGTTACACCGAGCTGATTCGTAGCCTTTAGGGTCCGCCATACTTGCGTTCCACTGATTTCTCCAAGCAATGCACGTTTGTAAAGATCTATCACTTCATGCACCTGATCTTCGGTTTCCTCAAGGAATTCGATACGGTATTTGGCTACACCAAGCTCCATAAAGTTAGCCAAATATTCAGCACCCGATTGTTCAACCGCGTTATAGACCGTGTTCCGGCAACCTTCGTCTACACGAACGGGATGTGACATCCCAATACGGTCTTGTAAGGATACATGGTGTTCTTCACAAGGACGTCCACAGTTCGTGAAGTCTGTGCCTTCACTAAGGAAGGTACAATATACGCAGTGTTCGGTATGGAACATTGGCATATGCTGATGGATAACGATCTCCATCTTGGTCGAGTTAGCCCTCCCCAACATATCCACCATTTGCTGAATGTTCAGGTCATAGGATGGCGTGATCATATCACATCCGGATTCAATGAAGAGATCTGCCGTCTTGTGGTTGGCAATATTCAGAGAGAAATCACCAATGATCTCTGGATGGTAGGCATCGGGTTGTTCCTGACGATGACGTAGATAGAAATACAACGCCCCTGTATTACGTACTAGCACAGCATCTGGCTGTAAGCGCAGAATGTTGTTATGGTATCCATTCTCTCCTGGCATGTGAATACGTGGCGTTGCTAACGCAATCTTCTTACCCGCTGCACGAACGGCTTCCACCGCTGCTGGGAACTGCTTAATGAACTCGAAGTCAGCGTAGATCATTCCTACGCCTGCTTCGAGAGCAGCCTGCACCTGCGGCAGGCTGCGGCACAGCACGGTCAGCTCCGCTTGGCCGCGCTGTACGGGCTGCGATGCGCTTCGCGTAGCATCGCCATACACCGAAGCCGCACGCTTCACGTATACCGGCGGCTTCGGACGCTCGCCTGCGAGCAATTCCACCGCACGGCGGCGGATGCTGTTCAGCTCACGCATAGGGACAATGACGTCCCCTTGCAGTTGGACGTCAAGCTGCTCAAGCTGGAATACCGTTCCGCCTAGGCGGCCGAATTGTTCTTCCAGCAGAGCATAATCCATCGGCCGCTTCTGCGCAGCTTCCAGCTCCATCTCCGAATCCACACGAACTGTTGTCCCCTTCTGAACATCAGTCCACCATGTTGTCAGCAGGCCGCCAAGATGGCCTACAGCTTTCACATGAACTGGGAATACCCGGTAAGGTTTCTCTGTCTCGAACGTTTGACGAAGCCGTCTATCCAGTGCAGGGTCATTGGTCTTCCAGACGCGGTCACCGATGTTCAATCTCTGTAGATTAACATCATTGCGCCCTGGGATGATATCAATGATCCAGCCCTCGCCCGCTTCACCTTCTAGCTTCACACCTTTACGACGGATATCGTAGACGCGGCCGCCTTGTTCCTTCTGCGTTGGATCGCCAGCGTCGAACACAATGCCGTCACCCTTCTTCAAGGGTGCATCAATACGGCAGACTACGCCATCTCGCAAGATCTGCTCTACCCGTCCTAGATATACTCCACGACTTTTCGGGAACGTCCCATCCACAAGCTTCTTATTGTTCGTACCATCAAGGAAACCATGGGTAAGACCACGAGAGAAACTTTGCTCAAGTTCTCTTATTTCTTCCTTACTTGGAGGCGTAGAATCACCTTCGAAATAACGATCAATCGCTTTGCGATACTTGCTGACCACATTGGCAACATATTCAGGAGTCTTTAAACGTCCTTCGATTTTGAAAGAGGTCACACCTGCTTCAATCAGCTCCGGCATAATATCAATCGCTGCTAAATCCTTCGGAGATAGTAGATAAGTAACATCGCCCATAGGTTTTTGCACACCATCAACCATCAAGTCATACGGCAAACGGCAAGCTTGTGCACATTCCCCTCGATTCGCTGAACGTCCGCCCCATACTTCCGAAGTTAAGCATTGGCCCGAGTAAGAGACACATAGCGCTCCATGAACAAATACTTCCATAGGCAGTTTAGCTTGATCCCCAATTTTCTTAATCTGCTTTAAGTTGTTCTCACGGCCAAGTACTACCCGTTCAAGTTCCCATGGCTTCGTAAACTCCACCGCTTCTGGTGAAGTAATCGTCATTTGCGTTGAACCGTGGATCGGGAAATCTGGTGAAATTTCACGCACCATTTTGACAAGTCCCAAATCCTGTACAATAATCGCATCTACTCCGCCGTCAATACACGCATCGACCAGTTCTTTGGCATCACTCAACTCATTCTCAAACACAAGAATATTGAACGTCAGGAACCCCTTAACACCATAACTATGCAGAAACGCCATAATCTCAGGCAGTTCATCCATACGGAAATTGTTCGCACGTGCTCGAGCGTTAAACTTCTCCACACCGAAGAAGACAGCATCCGCACCATTCGCCACCGCTGCACGCATACAGTCCCAATCTCCGGCTGGCGCCAGTAGTTCAACGTCTCCCCTTTGTAATCCTTGACTCTTCATCTATTATCTATATCCTCCCAAACCATCCCTTAGGACGGTGGACTTTTAATCCATTCTACTCATTGTACCAAATATCATACCAAGCTTCTACCTTTCCCAATGATTACAACTGTCTGATAACAACAAAGAGCAGCCCCTAGGGACTGCTCTTACAACCTAATTAAACTGCTTATTCAATACAAAAGACTTCAATGTAGCTTCAAGTATACTCTTCTGTAGTTCTGTTGCATTCGAATCATTCAGCGAAGTTGTAATGGTATATGTCACACCCTGAGTACCAAAAATAACTTGGCTTCCTGTATACGGAATTCCATTCATACTCTGATGTAATTTAATCATTGTAGCAGGTACACCTGCGAACGTCGTATTCTCAATACTTTGGACTTTCAAATCTTTCTGGTCCTTCATTGCTTCATTATAATAAGTTTTAAGCTTGCTAACAGCAGCTTCAACCGAACTGTTCTTCTCTGCTGTAATTATAAATCGTCCACCCGTAAACTCATATTCTACAGGTGAAATTTCGAATTGATCTTCGTAAGCCATCCAGTACTGCGGAATATTGATTTTATACTGAAAAGCCTTGGAGCTCTTCGTAGTCGTCTTCAACTTATTGATCAGATAAGGATCCTCCTCCATCCGTCCGAAGGTTTCCGTTACGACCTCATACTCTATCTCAATGGACTTAATAATGTCCTTGAACTTAGCGAGATCAGCAGTCTGATCATCAGATACCGAATATTCCACATAGTAACGGTACCCATCCTTCTGCAGCATCACTTCATACTCCGTTACCCAACCATCTCCGTAATTATACTTCACCTCGTTGACTAGGGCCTCGTCACCCGACAACTCCATGGGATAAGTATCAACTACCTTATAAGATTCAGAGACAAAAGTCTCTTCCATCCACTTCTTCATCTGTGCGCTCCATTCCTCAAGCGTAGAACCTTTAGGAACAGATGTCACATTTAACTTCAGATAACTTCCCTCTTCACTTGAATAGTACATGCTCGAATTGTTCATACTCCAATCGGCCGGTACGTTTAGAGAAATACCGTAATCGTTGTTATAAACTTCGCGCATCCCATCAACCACGCTTGAGAGATCCTTAACGGTTATATCATGCTTATTAAACTCGGGTTGGAAGGAATTTAGAAATGCTGAATACTTACTTAAATCCTTATAGTGGCTCGCATCCAAATCAGCAAGATATACTTCATATAGCCGTTCATTGTGATAATAGGCTCGACATTCCCATAGGATATCATCACTATCTTTAATAATAATACTAGCGTAAGGAATTTTAGCATTTGGGAACGACTCGCGGTCCAAAATGATTTCTCCTGTATCCCTAGTCCCTTCGACTAATAGTTGAAGTAACTCATCTGCTTGAAGTTCCACATCCTGCTTGTCTGCATGCACCTCAACATAATATGCTTCCTCTACATCGCTAAATGTAGCAATATTCTCAAATTCCCCAGCTGAACCCACAATAAGCTCGGCAGGGTAATCTATTGTCCATTCGTAGTAACTATTTCCGACTTTCGTCTTGTCTTCATCACTATCAATTCCTGTTGCTTCCGAGTCGGCCTTGTCTTCCTTAGCCGCAAGACTAATCACTAGCGTCCCATCCGCATGACTGCTCACCTTCGCACCGATTCCCTGTGCAACTAAGCGAAGTGGCACCATTAATGTTCCAGACACGATCGTTGGAGCCGCTGTGAGTTTAAACTTTTTACCATCTATCCAGGCAATCTTCTCGTCAATGGTCATACTTACCGTGTGCGGTCCGTATAACACCTTTACGACGTTTGCTTTCTCTAATTTAACCTGACTTCCAAAGGCTTTTTTGAAGACACCTACGGGCACCATTGCAACTCCATGATAGGTATAGGGTATGGCTATAGATAATTGCTCACCGTTAATACTTGCCTTGCTACTTCCTACTCTTAGCTTCAACTCTTGCATGTCACTCTGATCCGCAAATACGGGAAGTACCATGCTCGTCATTAATACTAAGAGACTTAGCACACCACACACCCATGTACGTAATATTCTCAACTCTCTACGTCCTCTCATCTCTATCATATTTCAACTCCAGCGGTTACAACTTCCTCTACTTCATCAAGGATTAGATCCCTGCTACTTAATACCAGCTTACGAATGACGATATCTCCATCACTTTGCATCAGCAGCTTAACCGTTTGTCCAGACACATATTTCTTAAAAAGCTCGTTAATATCAACCACGGAAGTTACCGTAACTCCATCGATGCTATACAGGTAATCACCCTCTTGAATTCCTGCTTTTATAGCTTGTGGTAATAGCACTTTAGTTATCGTCAGAGGATCATCCGTTGGCATGCCAACAATAGCTGAAAAGCTCTCCTTCAGTTCCAATCCAAGACTTGCCCGTTTCACTTCCCCGTGCTTTAACAACTGACTCGTGATATATTGAACCGTCTCTGATGGGATGGAGAAACCCATATTCTCAACACCAACCGCTGCGAATTTCATGGAGTTAATTCCAATTACCTCTCCCTTCATATTGACAAGGGGTCCCCCACTATTACCGGGATTGATAGCTGTATCCGTCTGAAGCAATCTGTATGAAGCATTTATAGCACGATTCAGTCCACTCACAATACCTACCGTTGCAGAATTTCGTAGTGAGAAAGAGATTGGAGTTCCGATAGCAATCACCTTTTCCCCTACCTGCGTATCTTGAGCTGATTTGGCAAACTTCGCCACTTTAAGCGACTTCGCATTGATTTTGATTAGCGCTATATCACTGACTACATCTACACGAGTATCTGTTATTCTGTAAGTTTCTCCATCCGAAGTAACAACCACTGGATTACTCAGACCTTCGATAACATGAGCGTTAGTTACAATCCATCCATTGGACTTCATAATGACTCCTGTACCATGTGCTAAATTATATCGATCTGCACTATCATTCTGACTACCATTCTGACTACCATTTGTCACTTTCCCAATTATACCTACGACGGAAGGTGATATGTCCTTTACAATCTGGGGTACTGGATCAATGATTGTTATATCTTTACTTTTAACTGTTGTTGTCGTTACTTTAGATTTCGCCTCAACCGCGGTTGCCCCACTCGTCAACATAAGACTACACAACAGCACAACGACAATCCTTTTCCCCATCCTACTCATTCATCCTCACCCAAGCCTCTCTATGTACTCCTTATCTTTTAAGCTATGTATTCTATCTCTATGTTGTATAAGGATTAGTCCAAATGTATCACACCCTCATATAATTGGGCAATTGCTGAAAGCCCTATATTTGTTAATTTTAATATGACTCAACAATTAAATCAGTACTAGGCAGATGTATAGTGTTGATCGATTACTGCTGCACGGATGAATGGCTCTCTTCGCTTCAATCAGTATAGAATTCTATTTGTGCATAACAAAAAAGACCCCTTTAACTGCCCCGCAGTAAGGTGTCTTTATATGTATTCCTAATTCATTGATAATCGTTTAATCTAGCTTAGCCAACCTAAAATCATAGCGTAATCCGAGTACAGAAATACCAAAAGACTAACGACAGTGAATCCAATCGCGAATTTGTTCTTGATAGGTTCCGCTAACAAACGAATCAATCCAATCAAAATAAGCACCGTAAACGCAATCATAAAAATATCAAACGTATTAAAGTTGGATGTTGTTTCTACCGCTACTGTCTCTGCTTCTGCTAAAAACATAAATTGAACCTCCCCTATAGAACCTTACGTGATATTACATCTATATATATGTTATCCTCGACTACGGCCTTATGCAAGCATTTATGTGCGAAAAAAACAAATTTGTCGCAAAAACTTCTTCTAAACAGCTTGATATTGAACCGATATAGTGATTTTACTCATTGATTTGAGTGATTTCGTTTATTGCAACTCAAACTCAGTAAACACTAGTCACGATTTAGAGACTACCTTATAAGGCATATAAAAATTAATTTGCCATCCTTATCTGGATGGCAAATCAATTTATGGACCATACTCGCTTTTCCCGATACCTATGTTGAGGTACTCGTGTGAAAGCTAGTGGAGCGTTTAAAAATTTAGCTATGCACTTCAAGTGCCTCAAGCGCTTGACTACGTGCCGTGTCTCGTTCAAGGACCGGCTTCAGATATTTACCTGTATATGATTCTTCAACCTTGATAATCTGCTCTGGTGTACCTGTAGCAATAATTGTCCCACCACCATTACCACCTTCAGGGCCTAGGTCAATCAAGTAGTCCGCTGTCTTGATGACATCCAGATTATGCTCGATCACAAGGACAGAATCCCCTGCATCGACTAGTCGGTGCAAGACCGTAAGTAATCTGGAAATATCGTCTACATGCAGACCTGTCGTCGGCTCATCGAGTATATACATTGTCTTGCCTGTGCTACGACGATAAAGCTCTGAGGCTAGCTTCACACGTTGTGCTTCACCACCGGAGAGTGTTGTTGCAGGTTGACCCATATGGACATACCCCAATCCCACATCGAGTAATGTTTCTATTTTACGATGGATCCGTGGAATGTTCTTGAAGAATTCAGTAGCATCTTCAATTGTCATCTCCAACACATCTGATATACTTTTATTCTTATACTTCACTTCTAATGTCTCACGATTGTATCGCTTGCCTTTGCACACTTCACACGGAACGTATACATCTGGGAGGAAATGCATCTCAATCTTAATAATTCCGTCACCGCGGCAAGCTTCACAACGGCCCCCTTTAACATTAAAACTGAACCGCCCCTTCTTGTAGCCACGAATCTTAGCTTCATTCGTCTGAGCATAGATATCTCTTATATCATCAAACACACCTGTATACGTGGCTGGATTAGAACGTGGTGTACGTCCAATCGGGGATTGATCGATATCAATGACCTTCTCCAGGTGTTCTAGTCCCTTAATTTCTTTATGTTTACCGGGACGTAATTTAACAGCTCTATTTAACTCACGTGCAAGCTTTTTATATAGAATTTCGTTAATAAGCGTTGATTTTCCTGAACCCGATACACCTGTAACTGCAGTGAATACACCTATTGGAATTTTGACATTAATATTCTTAAGGTTATTCTCTTGGGCACCTTTGATCTCCAACCAGCGATTATCTGGTTTTCTCCGCTTAGAGCTAACTGGAATAAACTTACGGCCACTTAAGTACTGTCCTGTTAAAGAATTCGGACTATCCATAATTTCTTGAGGTGTTCCCTGTGCGATAATTTCACCACCGTGGATTCCCGCCCCTGGACCAATATCGATAATATAATCTGCTGCCATCATCGTATCCTCATCATGTTCCACCACAATCAACGTATTGCCTAAATCTCGCATATGCTGAAGTGTAGAGATCAATCGATCATTATCACGCTGATGTAACCCAATACTTGGCTCATCCAGAATGTACAATACACCCATCAAGCTAGAGCCAATCTGCGTAGCAAGACGAATACGCTGGGCCTCGCCTCCTGATAATGTGCCTGCTGCACGACTTAAGGAGAGATAGTCTAAGCCGACATTGACCAGGAAACCTAACCGGCTATTAATCTCCTTGAGGATCATATTAGCTATGGTACGTTCCCGCTCACTCAACACAAGACCATCGAACAACTGCATGGCTTCACCAATGGACAGGCTAGTGACATGCGCGATGTTATGATCATTGATTGTCACCGCTAGTGTCTCTTTCTTAAGACGATGACCCTTACATACTTCACATGGTTTAGCGCTCATGAATCCTTCAATAAATTCACGAATACCGTCTGAAGCTGTATCCCGATATCTACGCTCTAGATTTGGAATGATTCCTTCAAACACTACAAGAGCTTCTTTACGCTGTCCGAAATCATTCTCATAACGAAAGCGAATTTTCTGGTCTCCTGTCCCATGTAATATCTTGTTCATGTGTTCTGAACTAAGTTGACTTACAGGTACATTCCGAGGAATCTTGAAATGTTCACAAACCGATTGCAGAAATTGAGGATAATAATTCGATGTACTACCCGTCCAGGCTAGGAACGCGCCCTCTTCAATCGATTTATCCATATCAGGAACCAACAGATCTTGATCGACAATCATTTTCACACCCAGACCATCACATTCAGGGCAAGCACCAAATGGACTGTTAAAAGAGAACATCCGTGGTGATAGCTCCTCTATGCTAAATCCACAAATCGGACAAGCGAAGTTCGAGCTAAAACGAAGCTCTTCCTGTTCCATAACATCTACTAATAATTGACCGCCAGAGATCTTTAGGGCTATTTCAATTGAATCCGCTAATCTCGATTCCACATCTTCTTTGATAACAATACGATCTACAACAACTTCAATGGTATGTTTCTTATTCTTCTCCAACTCAATGTTCTCTGATAAATCACGTAATTCTCCATCGACCCGAACGCGAACGAACCCTTGCTTACTAATATCTGCAAAAACTGTCTTATGTTCACCCTTACGACCCGAAATAACAGGAGCCAGCAATTGCATCCGTGTCTTCTCCGGATACTGCATAATCCGATCCACCATTTGCTCAACCGTCTGAGAAGTAATTTCTGTTCCATGCTCTGGACAATGTGGATGCCCTACCCGAGCGAACAATAAACGTAAGTAATCGTATACTTCTGTTACTGTTCCTACTGTAGACCGCGGATTACGACTGGTGGTCTTCTGATCAATCGATATCGCTGGTGATAATCCTTCAATAGAATCCACATCTGGCTTCTCCATCTGCCCTAGGAATTGACGAGCGTAAGCAGATAGTGACTCCACATATCGACGCTGACCTTCCGCATAAATCGTATCAAATGCGAGTGAAGATTTACCTGAACCGCTGAGTCCTGTCAATACTACAAATCGGTCTCTTGGAATCGTAATATCAATATTCTTCAAATTGTGGGCTCTGGCGCCCTTGATAATAATGCTGTCTATCGCCAACTTACAATCATCTCCTTAGAGTCTTGATACCGCTACGATCTATGATCGGCATAGATTATATTTCTAGTTCCTATTTTCAGCAAATACTGATTATATATTAGAGTCTAAAATCATTCTGCTTTCAATTCCATCAAGGCATCCCGTAACTCAGCCGCTCGTTCGAACTGTAAGCTCTTCGCAGCTTCCTTCATTTCTACCTCAAGCCGCTTGATGAGTGATTGTCGATCTTTCTTCGACATCTTCTCCATAGCGCCTGTCAGATAATCCACTTTAGATTCAGCTACTTTCGTAGCCTCAATGACATCGCGTATTTTCTTACGGATACTTTGTGGTGTAATTCCATGCTTCACATTGTAAGCTTCCTGTATAACACGTCTGCGAGCCGTCTCAGATATCGCTTTATTCATAGAATCCGTTATTCGGTCACCGTACATAATCACTCGACCTTCCGAATTGCGCGCAGCACGTCCACTTGTCTGAATTAAGGAGCGCTCTGAGCGCAAGAACCCTTCCTTATCAGCGTCTAGAATAGCAACAAGAGATACCTCAGGTAAATCTAGACCTTCTCTTAATAGGTTAATACCCACAAGCACATGAAACGTACCTAGCCGAAGATCCCTTAGAATAGATATTCGCTCCAACGTCTTAATATCGGAGTGTAGATATCTGACCTTAATACCAATCTCCTTCAAATAATCGGTTAAATCCTCCGACATCTTCTTCGTGAGCGTTGTAACAAGGACGCGCTCATCGCGTTCAATCCTTAGTCCAATTTCATGGATGAGATCATCAATCTGACCCTTCGTGGGACGAACTTCAATAATAGGATCAAGTAGCCCCGTAGGACGAATAATTTGCTGCACCATGGTTGGACAATGCTCTAACTCATAAGGTCCTGGGGTTGCTGATACATAGACAATTTGCTTCACCTTATCTTCGAACTCCTCGAATCTCAGTGGCCGATTGTCTAACGCTGAAGGTAAACGAAAACCATGCTCTACAAGAACCGTCTTCCGTGCCCGGTCACCATTGTACATCCCCCGAATCTGAGGAAGTGTCACATGTGATTCATCAACGACAATCAACATATCATCTGGAAAATAGTCCATCAACGTATAAGGAGTCGCGCCTGGTTCCCGGAACGTTAACGGTCCCGAGTAGTTCTCGATTCCTGAGCAGAATCCGACCTCATTCATCATTTCAATATCATAGCGTGTGCGCTGTTCTAGTCTTTGAGCTTCTAAGAGTTTCCCTTCGGAACGCATCACAGCTAGTCGTTCTTCTAGCTCACGCTCAATGTTGACGAGCGCCAGTTTCATTGACTCTTCCTTCGTTACGAAGTGAGAAGCAGGAAAGATCGCTATATGATCACGTTCGCCAACTAATTCTCCTGTAAGAACATCAATTTCTGTTATTCTCTCGACCTCATCACCGAATAACTCAACCCGAACAGCATGCTCGCCTTTAGAGGCTGGGAAAATTTCTATAACATCGCCACGTACTCGAAATGTACCCCGTGTGAAACTAATATCATTACGCTGATACTGAATATCAACCAACCTTGACAGAATCTCACTTCGTGGCTTCTCCATCCCTACCCGCAGGGATAATAATAAATCAGAATACTCACGTGGTGATCCTAAACCATAAATACAAGATACACTAGCAACGATAATGACATCACGCCGCTCAAATAGAGAACTCGTTGCTGAGTGACGAAGCTTATCGATCTCATCATTAATGCTTGAGTCCTTCTCAATAAAGGTATCAGAAGAAGGAATGTAAGCCTCAGGTTGATAATAATCGTAGTAACTAACGAAATAATCAACGGAGTTGTTAGGAAAGAACTCTTTAAACTCACTAGCTAACTGTGCAGCCAACGTCTTATTATGTGCAATAACTAATGTTGGTCGATTCAACTTGGCAATCACCTGCGCAATGGTAAACGTCTTTCCTGTCCCTGTAGCCCCTAACAACGTCTGCTCTTTCTTCCCTTCAGTAATTCCCTTCACCAGTTCAGCTATCGCATTGGGCTGGTCGCCTTGAGGAGAGAATTCCGACTCGATCTCAAATAATTTATTGCTCATCACAATATCGCTCATTGCCCAATCTCACCCTTATCATCTAAAATAGTAAAGTATATGTCGAACTTTCCCGATATCTAATTCATTGGGAAAAAATAATATATATAAGAATGTCTGTTCCCCTCCATTATACTCGGATCAGATATTCGATGCAAACCCTAAGTTTATATATAGATCGGAGTGATTCACAAGAATGGATATCACAACCCTTATTGGTATCCTAGCAGGGCTTGGAGCCCTTATAGGAGGTTTTTTATGGGAAGGAGGACAAGTTACAGGTTTATTCCAAAAAACAGCAGCACTCATCGTATTTGGTGGTACATTCGCCGCCGTTATTATCAGCTTCACAGCGGCTAGACTCAAGACCGTTCCACATGCCTTACAATTTGCCTTCAGTCGCCATACTGCCGATATGAATCAACTTGTCGAGGATGTTGTTGATATGGCTACTACAGCGAGACGAAGTGGCGTCCTCGCCTTAGAACGCAAGTCTCAGAATCATCCCGATCCATTTCTTCGTGAAGGGATTCAAATGGTCGTTGATGGAACCGACCCCGAGGTCGTTAAGCAAATTTTAGAGATGGATATTAACGCAGTAGAACAGAAACATGAGGGATATGCCAAAATTTTTGAAGCTGCGGGTGGCTATGCCCCGACTATGGGTATTATTGGGACCGTTATGGGATTAATCCACGTCCTTGGTAATCTTTCAACCCCTACAGATCTCGGGCCCTCCATTGCCATAGCGTTTACTGCTACCCTGTATGGTGTTGCTAGTGCCAATATTATCTTTTTGCCCATTGCTTCCAAAATTAAATCCCGAAGTGCCGATGAAATTCAAAATATGGAGTCGCTGCTTCATGGAATACTCTCTATTCAGAATGGAGATCATCCCCTCATTGTACGCAAAAAGTTAGGCTCCTTTGTTTCTATGGAAGTCCAGCCTATGCCTCTATTCAAGGGGGATTTTGATGAGAAAAATATCTGATCGCCAAGCTCGGCGTAGAGCTAGTAATAATGAGAATAACCGCGATCGCTGGCTCATTACATATGCAGATTTAATTACGCTACTGCTAATCTTTTTTGTCATGATGTACGCCATGAGCCATCTAGATACAGAAAAATTCGACAGTGTGAATGAGTCGTTACAGTTAACATTTAAATCTGGCGACTCCATTCTAGAACAAGGATCCGGGCTAACAGGCACTGCGGACAAGTATACCCACAAGAACCCAGATGTAGAGCCGAACCAGAACACCACACCTATAACCAAACAAGAGCCATCCAACTCAGGAAATTCTGCAGATTCAGAAGATTCCGCAGTTTCAGATGGACCTAAAGAGTTGACCGAACGTGAACAAGCCTTTCGAGAACAGGAACAAGAGTTACAAAGTTTAATGTCTGTCATCTCCAAATATGTCTCAGATAATGCACTTGGAGATCAAATATTCATAGCAGATAAACCGCAAGGGATCTCCATTACACTTAGTGATCGATTCGTCTTCGATACAGGTAAGGCAGATCTTAAGGCTGGCTCTGAACCTGCTCTATCTAAGCTAGCTAGTCTGTTCCACGATTTAGACACAACGGTGAGTATTGAAGGTCATACAGATAACATGCCAATTATTCACTCTCCTAAGTATCGAGATAATTGGGAATTATCCGGTGACCGCGCCTTATCCATTCTAAGATTTTTCCTTGATAAAGAGAAGCTTAGTCCAGATGGATTTCAATATGCAGGATATGCGGATACTCGCCCTGTCGGAGATAATTCCACAGAACTTGGTCGCCAAACTAATCGACGTGTCGAAATCATCGTGCTTCGTCAATTACAAGAGGAATAACCGAATCTGCTATGACAGCCTTAGTATTAGGTCATTAGATACGCAGCATATACCCAAATAGCCGAGAAAGGCTGTCCCCCGAGCATTTTTGCTCAGGAGACAGCCTTTCTTTTCGATTAACCCTATTCTTTAAGAAGCTTACATCGCCTTACCCGCTTCACTTGGTCTTAGAATTACTGACCCGATTGCTAATAAAATAATGGCCATCAGACCTAGTATAGAAAGTGGTAGCCAAATATCAGTCAAATGACCTCCCGCGGAAATTCTTTCAACAGCTTCAATCGCCCACTTCTGAGGAATGAAGTTCGCAATCTTCTGCATATAGTCAGGCATGAACGACAATGGCCAGAAACATCCACCCAGCATGCACGTCGGCGTAATAATCATGGCGTTGAGCATAGCTGCTTGATCAGGATTACGAATTAATCCAGCAACTGCACTAGCGATACCCATTGCCACAAACATGAATGCAGCTAGAATTAGGAAGTGGGTAAAGAAGGGCACTTCATAATCGTACTTTAGTACCCAGCGACTTAGGCTTAGAATGACTAAAATTTGTAGAACGCCTACAAAGAAACTGCCCATCATATTCCCAAGTGCAATCTCATAGGAGCGCACAGGTGCAGTAAACACTCGTGCCATCGTTCGATGCTTGCGATCATCCAGAATCATTTTAACTGTACTCGTCACAAGCCCCATCATGAACATCAACGTAAAACCTGTCACATTATTTAATCCAGGCTTGGCATATAAGTTATAATCAATTCGCTCTGCTCCAACTTTATGCTTACTAACTTCATTCAGGTTTTGTTCGAAAAGCTCCAAGACACTTCCAGTAGGGGATGGTTGATTGGCAATGATTGTGGCCGTCTCCGTTAACTGAGTCATCATGGCATTTATAATACTCTTTACCGTGTAAGTGGCTTCATTCGCTGACAATTGAAACATATTGACTTGCTTAGGATTACCCTGAAGTAAATCATCACTAAAATTAGCAGGAATAATTAGCCCCAACGTTGCCTTTTGCTGTATAACGGCTTCCTTGAGCTCTTCCTCTCCACTCTCTAGTTTCAGTACATAGTCATTATTTCTAGATAACTCATCCAGAAGATGTTGACCTGCAGGACCCGTATCCAGATTAACATAAGAAATATCCACGCTCAGCGCGCTTTCTCCACCTAGTAAAGCTACTGCTAAGGATACAACAATACAGGGTAAAATAATAAAACCCATGAATTTTTTGCGGGTACCTATAATACGTCGAGTCATATGCCATGCAATCGTTAAGCTATTCATGATAACCCACCTTTCGATAGACAACAAAAGTAGCGGCTACCAAGGCAGCACATATACTAGTTAGCGCAAGGATACTTGGAACAATCTCAGATGGATCTGAATGTAACATGATGCGAAGAATACCTTGTATTCCCCAATGGTTAACGGTGAATTGTCCTAGCTTCTGAATAAACTCCCCCGGAATGGGTGTGAATCCCCCACTGAGGAAGGTCATCCCTATAATAAGAACCTGCATGATACTATTCGCACTTGCGCTCGTCTTAACACTTAACGCTACTAAACATGCTATGGCCATAGATATGAAGACTAACAGAATACATACGATGGTTAATAATAGCGGATTACTACCCCAATCTACGCCGTATACTAGTGAAGATACGGTGATGATGACCCCTGCTTGAACAATAGCTACCATGCTGCTACCCAACATTTTCCCTAAGAAAATGTGAGATGCGGAAATGGGCAGCGATTGTAATCGATAGAGCGTGCGATTGTCCTTTTCATTAAATAGGCTTTCGCTTGCAGTACCCCCTGCATACAAGAGAAACATGATCATCATGGCTCCTGCATAATACTGCGACGCAGAATAGGATGTACTGTTATTAGTCAACTTCCCAATATTAACGTATGTCGGACTACTTGTTGTAGAGCTAGCCTCCGTTGCTTGCTCTTGCTTCGGTACATATTCTCCTAGTGTACCTGCTAACGCCTGTTGATGATTAATTGCATCTAAGAACGAGTCGAATATGGTGCCAGCCACTAAATTGTTCACGCGATCGTTTCCGAGCATTAGCTCAAGCTTTGCTTCCTGACCCTTTATTATCTCGTCGTTGAAATCCGTAGGAATAATAACGGCATAGTCAGCTTCTCCAGCGCGTAATAATTTCTCTGCAGCGGCCTTGCTACTTACTTGCTTCTGTATGATTATCGTTGATAGTTCAGGGGAGCTTATAAAAGTATTAAACGCTGTAGATATCGGTCCATCTACCTCATTTCCGACAATAGCTACCCTAACCGGATCGGGCGTAATGTCCCCTTTATCATTATGAAAGAAAGACGCCAGTGCAGACCCTAGAATAAAAATCAAAATCAAAGGTAGCACAAATAGATTCAGAAGTACCGCTCGCGCCCTGAGCATTCTTCTTAATTCGCACATCGCAATAATCCAAATATTCATAACCTGTCGATCTCCCCTCTAATCACGTAGTGTACGTCCCGTCAAATTTAGAAAAAGAGTCTCAAGATCAGACTTCTCACACACTAGCGATTGAATGGCTACCTCATGTTTGGCACATATAAAAAGAATATCCTGTAAGTCATGCTGAGAGGACGCTACATAAAGTTCTAACGTATCCTTCTCTTCATTTAATGAAACTTTAGAGAAGCGAGGATGAAGTTGTAGCTCATCAATGACAGTCGGTTCAATAAGTGCGGCCTTAATGACAATCTTCTCTTCACTCGACACACGGTCACGTAACTCCTGTTGTGTCCCACATGCGATAACATGTCCTTGGTCCATGATAGCCACACGGTCACTAATAGCCGCTACCTCTTCCATGTAATGACTGGTATAAATAATCGTCGATCCCATCTTATTTAACGTCCGTACCGACTCTAGAATATGATTCCGTGACTGCGGATCAATACCGACCGTGGGTTCGTCCATAATAATCAACTTTGGATGATGCATAATGGCACATGCGATATTAAGCCTTCTTTTCATCCCACCAGAGAATGTAGCAGGCTTCTCCTTAGCTCGGTCCTGCAGGCCGACGAACTCCAGCGCTTCTTCCACTCTCTCTTGTAGTAACTTCCCTCTCAGGCCATATAATTTCGCAAAAAAAGAAACATTATCTGATGCTGACATCGACTCATACAGCGCCAAATCTTGCGGAACAAGTCCAATGCGTCGCTTCACTTCCAAAGGTCTTTCTTTCACAGAAATTCCATCTACCAGTATATCTCCTTGATCAATCTTCATAAGTCCACACATCATATTTATGGTTGTACTCTTACCTGCACCGTTGGGGCCTAATAGCCCAAATATCTCCCCAATCTGTATATTTAAGTTCAAATGATCTACAGGTACTTTACTGCCATATCGCTTCACTACATTGTTCAATTCTACGAATGCCATAAGTATTCATCCTCCCTTTCATCCTTTTTCCTTTGTCCTCATTGTAAGTGAAATACTGTGGGAAGTAAGGTACAAAAAGTCATGAATAGAAGGTGACCAAAGTCACCTGCTGAACCCCTTCACCCCTGTGTTATAATGAAGCGAAGTAAGCCAAATCCTGTTGTAATCAAAGGATGTCATATGCCTTGTCTACTCATCTAAATATGTTGCGCTACAGCTTAATTGTCATTCCTGCTTGTCTCTCTATCTATATATACTCCTATGAAAATTACGGCGTTTATACACTATTCTTCCTCTTATTTTTGAGTCTCGCCGTGTTGAGTAGATTTGTACATTATCCTCCTATGATGAGAGCATTGTTCTTCTTAGAGATTCTATTCTCCACATGGTTATGTACTCGCTATGGCAACATCATGTTATTTATATCGTTATCTTCACTTTGCTCCTATATTACAATGCCAGGTCGCATACTTCGTTTCGTTATGCTGGGTCTTCATTTGTTGTTATTAAACCTAGCTCTAGGCTTTGGGCAGCCTGAGTGGACATTCAGCGTCAACGCAATCTTCTTGATTACCTCCCTCTTGTTATTATATTTACAGCACATCGCAGATAGCCGCGAAGAGATGATTCAACTCTACGATGAGCTTCGTGAGCAATACTACGAACTTGATGAGAATCGAACTCGACTTGTACAATTCAATCAACAGGTAGAGGCAGCGGCCCTATCTGGAGAACGGAATCGGATATCCAGACAACTTCATGATGATATTGGCCATAGACTGATCAGGGTTAAAATGATGATGGAAGCGGCTATTCATACCCTTCCTACGGATACTACGCGCGGCATAGAGCTCATGCTTCAAATTAGAGATCAAGTGGCCGCTAGTATGGACGATATGCGTAACACCGTCAAACAGATGAGGCCCGCTACCTCCTTAACTGAAGAATATGCCCTAGATCGACTTCTAGAAAACATAGGCCGCGAAACAGGCATTCATACAAGCCTCATCTGTGAAGGTGTTCCCTTTCCACTCTACCCAAGCATTCAACTTGTACTCTATAAAAATGCTCAAGAAGCGCTTACCAACGCCCTTCGACACGGCCTTGCTACTTCAGTAAAGATATTATTGGTATTCGACGATCATGAAGTATCTATGTCTGTTAGCAATAATGGAGAGATCGTCACAATACCTTCAACGAGTCATCGACAGCAGGGGATGGGACTGAAGGGAATGCAGGAGCGAACTAAACTTAGAGGGGGAGACATACATATTCAATGGGAACATCCATTTACGGTTATAACGAAGCTACCTGTTTACCGAAATCATGAATTATTATAGAAAAGAGTGGTGAAAGCAATGATTTCTTTACTTATTGTGGATGATGATGCTTTTATTCGTGAAAGTCTCAAAATGTTACTATCAATAGATTCAGACATTGAAGTCGTAGGAACAGCAAGCCATGGCTTAGAGGCTGTCGAGATGATGCAGGCGGGGTTACAAGTCAACGTTATATTAATGGACATTCGTATGCCTGTCTGTGATGGAGTAGAAGGAACTAAAGAGATCAAGAGGCAATTCCCCGGTACCCGTGTGCTTATGCTAACTACCTTCGATGATGATGAGTTTATTATTCAAGCGTTACAGAATGGCGCCAGCGGATACCTACTGAAGAATATCGCCCCCGATCGCATCATACAAGGAATCAAAACCATCCATGATGGGGACATGCTCATTCATCCTGATATAGCTCGTAAACTTACCACCTTTCTCCGACCACCGGAACCAACCGTTCAACCCATCTCTAATCGTCCTAATACGGAAAGATGGATTCGTTACGGGTTGACCACAACAGAAATGAGCATCATAAGCTACATATCCGAAGGATTATCAAATAAAGAAATCGCCCAGAAATTATTTCTGAGCGAAGGTACAGTAAAGAACTATATAACGGACATTTTGAGTAAACTGGAACTTAGAGATCGTACACAGATTGCTATACTTTATCTTAAACATCCTAATGATTAATCCTGCGCCTATAATTTAAAAGTAGATTCCCGCTCTTTCTTCGGCTCTACCAATGGAGGTGGATTATATTCCACCGGATCGGAACGACGGCGAGTATTTAACTTCATACCGATAATCTGATAAATGCTAACGGGTCTCAAGCTTGCCACAGTCGTTAAAGCCTGATCTGGGGCTAGAATAACACCCAATTGGTGATGATCTCCTGCATAGATAGCGCGCTGTAAATATTTACTCTGCCCAGCCAAGTTCTGTACTTCTATTTTACAAAAGGCAGAATTCATACGCAGTGCCGTATGTAGTTGCTCTGTTGTGCGGAGAACCACACCGTTCACTTTCAATATCGTTTCTCCAGGGAGAATACCAAGATCCTGTGCAGGACTATCTGCCACAATGAAGAGAACTCGTAGCCCCTGCGGAGGGTGGACGAAGAGTGAGTTTCGCTGTTGCTCCTGATAACGACTGAACCATGATAATGCCTCGTGTAACAATATACTAGCCAACGCTGCAACGATCATAAGCGGGCTCCACCATGCTGAGAGCAAACTCAACGTCAGTAAGATTACAGAATACAGTATTAACCTCTTGCTTGTAACGGATGCTTTCTCACGTGTTAACATACTCTGTGTCATCTCACCAAATCCGATAACAATAGGTAATACCATTAAGCTAAATCCGCCACTCCAACCCTCTCCTCCCAACAGAGGTGTCCACGGTAACACGGAACCTGAGGTCTGCGCTGGAATGAGTAGAAATAAGGGTAGTGGCCAGAAGGCCCGCATCTCATATCCCCCTACAATCTTTCCACGCTTACTTTCAATATATAATGGGCTTGCTAAGCTAGCTCCCTGTACCTTCACAAGTATAGCTTCAGCCAGATGAAGAATTGCTGCCAATGTTAACAATGCCGGTATATCAAGTGATCTTACTGTATCCACGGACAATCCCAACCATCCAATAGGCTCCCATGAAGGAAAGAAATGAATGATAAATTGCACGATACCTAGCAGTCCTGCCGAATACGCAAAACATAAATAACGTACTCGTAATAATACCAATAGTAGACTTACAACCCAAATGCAGATCACTCCGGCTTGGGTTAAGTTAATACCTACAAATGCCATAACGAGTGAAACTCCGACTGCTCCAGCCAGACCTCCAATAACGGTTCGCCAAGTTTGTAACCCCCAGCTATGCATCCTTACATGAAACATCTTTCGCTCCAACCCTACCTGACGACGATAGAACAACATAACAAAAAGGATTGAAATATAATAAAACGGCTGAATTAATAATTGTAGCCATCCGTCCGTCACTTTCCACAACATTTCCAAAGCTACACTCAAGATTCAATCACGCTCCTCTCATAGAAAAAAAGAAGGCTAACGTTCAGCCTTCTTACTTGTTCGACGCAGAAGCCTTTAATTCCTTCTGAATCTCTGCAATCCCTTGCTTCATTTGGGTGTCATACAGTGGGTCTTGAATGCGTACAATCAGGGCCGCTTCTAGTGCCGTCCCCGTCTTAGCATCGATAATACCCGTTGCCTTAATCTTCTCTTTCGTTTGGAAGCCCTTCACGGCTTCCTCTGTACCTTTGTCGAAATAACCATCTTTACGACCCGGCTTATATCCAAGACCATCTAACATGACTTGAGCACTTTTCACATCACTATTATTCATGTTAAATTTCAAGTCTTTCTCTTTATTAATGGGGGCCACGGAGAAGTAATCCGGTTGAGATACCGCTACATCAGGTTTAATCCCCTTCTCATGAATCCAAGTACCATCTGGTGTTAACCACTTAGCAATTGTGATCTTAAGCAGACTACCATCGCCCATCTGCTTATCAAAGCTCGTCTGAACCGTACCCTTACCGAATGAATTCTCACCCATCAGTATAACGCCTGCAGATTGTTGCAGTGCTCCTGCCAGAATCTCAGATGCGCTGGCACTCCCTTTATTCATTAACAGGGTTACAGGATAAGACTTCGTTGATCCACTCGACAAGCTCTTATCACGCTTACCCTTCTTGTCTTCAACTTGAACAATCAGTTCACCTTTCGGCACGAACTGTTCTGCGATGTCAATAACGACAGATAGAACGCCACCTGGGTTATTCCGAACGTCTATCACAAGTCCCTTTATTCCTTGCTTCTCAAGCTTTGTTAACTCTGTCTTGAAGCGCTCTGCTGTATTGAGGGAGAACTGAGTAATCTCGATGACCCCTACACCATTCTTCTCCAAATGCGCATTGACCGTCTCAAGATCCACATCATCACGAACGATAGCAAATTCAATCGTCTCTGATACACCTTCACGTTTCACTTCGACCGTTGCTTTCGATCCTTTTGGACCCCGGATCTTTGCCACAGCCTCATTTAAATCAAGTCCTTTAAGCGACTCCCCATTCACCGATAACAAGATATCCTTAGCATGGATACCCGCTTTCTCTGCAGGTGATCCTTTAATTGGAGATACAACGACCACATAACCATCCTGAGAGGAAACTTCAGCACCAATGCCACTAAATGAACCTTCAATGCTTTCTTCGAATTGCTTCGCTGTTTCTTGTCCCATATAAGTGGAATACGGATCTTCCAGTGATTGCATCATACCATTGATGGCACCATCCACTAGTTTAGTCCGATCAATATCCTTATAATAATTGGCTTGAATGAGGTCTAATGCAGCTCCTAGCTTCTTAGACTCCTCCTGCTTCAAGCCCCCAGAGCTGATGCTGGCAAGTATACCTTCTCCGCTTGTAGCTTGTCCTGCAAAGCTTGAGCCCGTAAGGAAGACGGTTAGCACACTACCACAGATCAAGGCGATTACCACAAGGAGTGCAGCTGTTCGTTTTTTTAACACAGTTATTTCCACCGCCTTTTCTTATGAGGGTAAATCGGGTTAGAACATTCATAACTATACTAGTATATGTTGGGCTGGGTTGGAATATTTATGCGCACCTATAACGAATTTAGTTGCTTATAGATAAGGTGCAGGATTCACAGTGCTTCCATTGATACGAACTTCAAAGTGTAAATGAGGACCTGTACTCTGTCCCGTTGATCCTGATTCCGCAATTTTATCTCCACGGTTGACACGATCCCCTTCCTTAACATTAAACCCGCCATTACGAAGGTGACCATACAATGTCCACATACCGCCACCATGATCAATAATAACAGCATTCCCATATCCACTGAACCATTCTGCCATGATGACTGTTCCTGACTCCGCAGCGTATACAGACGTTCCTTGCGGTACTGCGAAATCTATCCCTGTATGCATCTTACCTACTTGTCCTGTCACAGGATGCGTCCGAGGACCAAATCCAGAGGAAACTCGAGAATTACCTACAGGTAAAAGTAACGGACCGCCATTCCCAATAAAATTAGCGGATGAATTTGCTGTTGAAGAATTGCCACTAGTCGTTGACCTTGAGGCTTTAGAGGCTGCTTCCCTAGCTGCAGCCTCTCTGGCAGCCGCTTCTCTCTTGGCAGCCGCTTCTTTCGCAGCTTTCACACGTGCAGCTTCTTCGGCTGCCACTAGTTTGTTCTTCTCTTGCAGAAGAGCCGAACGCTGAGTCGCAAGTGTCACTAGCTTCAGTTCTTGCTCTTCATTGAGTTCATCTGATTCTTGTATTTGTTCATCATACATAGCAATCAACTCTTCCTTCTCCTGTTCCTTATCATCCAGTATACTCTTTTGGCTCTCCATTTCCGAATAGAGTCCTTCCGCCTTAACATACTGTAATTCAAGTTCCTTCTTCTTATCGACCACTAGCGCTTTATCCTTCTTGTGCTCATCCAGTAAACTCTGATCCTGGTCCACAATTGTTTTTAGCGTATCCGCACGATCTAAGAAATCCGAAAAGCTACTAGATGACAATAACACTTCCACATAAGAGACTGCCCCGTCTGTATACATCAGTCTTACACGAGATTCAATCATAGTCTCACGTGAGACTATACGCTCTTCAGCCGCCTTCAGTTCAGTTGTTGCGGTAGTTAGCTTTTCTTTCGTATCTTCAATTTCCATTGATGTTTTCTTAAGCTTATTGCTAACTATAGTAATCTGTTCTAATACATATTCCAAATTGTTCGTAGTTTTATTCTTATAGTGTTGCGCTTTTTCTTTCTGAGCTGCCACTTTCTTTTGTTCCGCAGCCGTTTTCTTAGCTTGCTGCTGTAGAACGTTCAGTTCATGTTCGACTTCCTGTACCGTTTTTTGTTTGGCATACCCATCATTCGGTTGAAATATCATAGTTACCATTATCATGGCGGCTATTAAAGAAGCAATTTTCTTCAAATTCCATTCCCCATCCTTTTCCAAATTTCTTACGTGTATGTCGTCAACGTCAGCTGAACTAATCCGTGATGTTTCAGTTATACCTTCAAAAATTTACGAATCGAGACGGTGCTTCCCCAAATCCCTATCAATACCCCTAATGATAACAATAAGCCACCAAATAACGGCCAAATTTGCGCCAAAGGAAGTAATTTCAAGCCTGTAAATGCAATATCTCCGCTAATGGCTCCCGTCAACTGACTATAACCAAGGAATAACAGCCCAATCGTAACTGCTGAACCTAGAAAACCTATGAGGGCTCCTTCTATAAAAAATGGCCAGCGAATGAAATAATTGGTCGCTCCGACCAGCTTCATAATGCCGATCTCACGGCGGCGGGCCAGAATAGTCACTCGAATAGTGTTAGAAATCAGAAACATGGACATCAGTCCAAGTCCTGCAACAAATATAAAACCTACATTACGTACAGCACGTGTTATTTTGAACAGTGTTTCTATCGTACCTTCACCAAACTTCACCTTCAGAATCGGTTGCTCTGCATGCAGTTCATTTAAAGCCTCTATCTTCTCCGCCACATGCGGAACCGTTGTAGGTTCAATGACCTCTATTTTAATTCGATCAGGCAATGGATTGTTATCTTTATCGAATCCTTCAAGAAGAGCTTCACCATCTTCTCCTAGGCTTGCACTGAATTCCTTCAGCCCCTGCTCTTTAAGAATGATTTCGATTTTACTAACCTCTGGCATTTGTCCAATTTCTTTCTTAATGGTTTCGCGCATTTTTTCATCTACATCCAAGTTCAGGTATGCACTAATCTGTACCTGACTATCTGCTTCATCTGCTAATTGATTAACGTTGAGCACTAGTAGAATAAATACACCCAATACAAAAAGAGATACGACGATCGAGGTGATAGACGCGATAGACATCCATCCGTTACGGAATACGTTCTTGCATCCTTCTCGCAGATGCCGCAAGAAGGTGCTAAAACTCATACCCGTAATCTCCTCTCAACTGATCTCTAACGATGTTCCCCTGTTCAATGGCGATAACGCGTTTCCGCATTCGGTTCACGATATCTTTATTGTGGGTAGCCATAACAATGGTTGTACCCCGAAAGTTAATCTCATCAAGCAACTGCATGATCCCCCATGACGTCTCAGGGTCAAGGTTTCCTGTAGGCTCGTCCGCTATAATCACAGCTGGATTGTTCACGATGGCTCTCGCAATCGCAATTCTTTGCTGCTCTCCACCTGAGAGCTGGTCAGGTTCACGGCCCGCTTTGCTCTTAAGTCCAACTAAATCAAGTACTTCCATAACTCGCTTCTTCACCAATTTCTTGGGAGCCTCAATAACTTCCATTGCAAAAGCCACATTCTCGTAGGCTGTCATTCGTGGTAATAACCGAAAATCCTGAAATACAACACCTATATTCCGCCTTACATAGGGGATTTTGCGCTGCTTCAGCTTTCCGATATTGAATCCATTCACGGATATTTGACCCTTCGTCGGAACCTCTTCTCTATAAATAAGTTTCATAAATGTCGATTTACCTGCGCCAGATGGCCCAACAACATAGACAAACTCGTTACGGTCGATCTTTACTGAAACGCCCTGAAGCGCATGTGTTCCATTCTTATATGTCTTCCATACATCCTGCATTTCAATCACATTATCACTTCCTAATTACATAATTAGCCAATATAATTTCGACATGTTACCTCAATATACCTTTAAAAAAGTAAATTTTTTTCACACTATTTAGTATTGTAACAAATTTGTTACCTTTTGAGTACCCGAAAGTTTTCTATTTCTTACACATATACATGAAAAGGTACACCCAAATGAAACAGATTTAACATTCATCCTTCAAAGACCGCAACCATTTATTACAGAAATATAAGCAGAAAAAGGTGGGAACTTCATTTGAAAAAAATACACTTAAGCCTCATTGCTACCGCTACAATCCTGCTGATCGGGTCACTACTCTTCGGGTGGTTCCATCTCTATGTGAACCAACCCACCATCCCCAAAGGCGTTCAGGTGGCAGGGTGGCATGTAGGTGGCATGCAAACTGATGACGTACTCAAACAACTCAATAACAAGTTAACGCAACTAGAGCATCTCCCTGTACGATATGAAGCAGAACATCAGAACATCCCCGACCTAGTATTCACGCTATCAGAAGCTGGAGTACGATATGAAGCAGATACCTTCCGAGAGGCCATTGCGCAGCTACAGGAAGGAAGTTGGCTTGCACGCATCTCGAATCGTTGGAATTTCCAGCCTAACTGGACGATTACATCGCACTTAGATACTGGACTACTAAAGTCAAAGCTCAATCCTGCTTGGGAAAAACAATATTTTGGGCCTATCATCGATGCATCACGCCGTATATCGGAAAAAGATCAGATCATTTATACACCTGAAATATCAGCGAGCCGTCTAGATTGGAATAAGCTATTAAGAAACTTAACCTCGATTATACCTAAGGACTTCACCTTAATTACGAACGCACAGATAACAGCGTCACCTCTTACCCTTCAGCTGCCCGTAATCATTAAAAGACCCATCGTAACGGTAAATAGCTTGAAGAAGGAAGGTATTGAACGTAAAATCACTGAGTTTTCCACAAGTCTCTTCTCAAGTAGTCCTGGAAGAATATTCAATGTGAATTCAGCGGCACAAGCGGTGAACGGCATGATCATTAAACCAGGCGAAGAATTCGACTATAGCAAAGTGATCAAGCAAGCGGAAACCAAGTACGGGTTTCAGGAAGCCCCCGTAATTATCAATGGGAAATTGGCACCCGGTATTGGAGGCGGAATCTGCCAAGTATCGAGTACGATCTATCATGCTGCTATCCTTACGGGAATGGAGATTGTAGAACGCCGTAACCATTCTATTCCCGTCAGTTATTTACCTTTAGGCCAAGATGCGACATTTGCTAGTGGCTCTATTAATTTTCGCTTCAAGAATAATACAGGCAAATATTTACTCATTCATGCAACGGTTCAGGAGAACATGCTCACAGTCAAATTTTATGGAACGTTCCGTGAGGATACCCAATATTTAATCGAATCTATCACAGTAGAAACTTTACCCGCCTCGAACAAATATGTGCAGAACGCGACTTTAGCTGTTGGTAGTCAGGAAGTACTCCAGGATGGCAAGACAGGATATATTGTCGAAACCTTTCAAGTCAAAAAGGTTAAGGGTGTCGTTGTCGATAAGAAAAGAATCTCCCGCGATACCTATCGACCACAGAGCCGCCTCATCGCGGTTCATCCTGATGTTAACAATAAAGGTATGGCTCCCTCACCTCCAGCGAAATCCATTGTTGAAGATGGGGTACGCGGACCTGATCTGTAAGAAAAGTAAAAAAACCGGCACTCCCATAAGGAATGCCGGTTAATCCTTGTTTAATTTTGTGGTGGCAGAATAGGGTCCATCATCAGTGACTGCTTTTCACACCCCATATATCATTGGATAAGCTGTTTAGATCTGGATGCCGTGCTCATTCACCCATTGTTCTGTCACTTGCAACGTTTCCTCACTTCGTGAGATTGCCGCTGTCACTTGACCCGTTGCTGTTCCTCCATATACATTACGCGCATTAACGACCGTCTCTGGCTGAAGAACACCATAGATGCTGTCGTCAAACAGCGGTGAGAATTGCATGAATTCATCCAAGCTTAAATCTAATAGATATTTATTGTTCTGAATACAATATAGAACCGTTTTACCAATAACCTCATGTGCTTGACGGAAAGGAAGACCCTTACCCACAAGGAAATCAGCAATATCCGTAGCGTTTGAGAAGTCCTTGTTCACAGCTTCACGCATGCGTCCTTTGTTAACCTTCATTGTAGAGATCATTGGCGCAAATAACTGAAGTGCTCCTTCAAGTGTAGCTACGGTATCGAACATGCCTTCTTTATCTTCCTGCATATCCTTATTGTAAGCCAACGGCAATGATTTCAATACGGTTAAGAGCCCCATTAGGTTACCGTATACCCGACCTGTTTTACCCCGTACAAGCTCTGGTACATCTGGGTTTTTCTTCTGTGGCATAATGCTACTCCCCGTACAGAAAGCATCATCAAGTTCAATGAAATTGAACTCCGTACTACTCCACAACACTAATTCCTCAGAGAGACGGGACAAGTGCATCATGATAATAGAGGCATCTGCCAGAAATTCCAGAATGAAATCACGATCGCTGACCGCATCCAGACTATTCTCATACACCTTATCGAACTGAAGCTGCTCTGCCACAAAATGGCGATCGATTGGGAAGGTTGTTCCCGCTAATGCCCCTGCGCCTAATGGTAGTACATTAATGCGCTTATAACTATCCATGACCCGCTCCGCATCACGTTGGAACATGGATACATAGGCCATAAGATGGTGTGAGAACAGAATCGGCTGTGCACGCTGAAGATGAGTATACCCTGGAACAATCGTATCCAAGTTATCTTTAGCCTGTCCAATTAGAGCTACCTGTAAGGTATGTAACATGCTTACCAGTTCCACCACGCGCTTGCGTAGGTAAAGGTGCATATCCGTAGCCACTTGGTCATTCCGACTACGACCTGTATGCAACTTGCCCCCTACAGGTCCAATCTCATCAATGAGATTCTTCTCAATATTCATGTGGATGTCTTCATCAGAAACGGAGAATTCAATCTCACCTTGATTAATTTTGTGCAGTACCTTTTCAAGACCCGCTTTAATTGTAGCGACATCCTCCTGCGGAAGAATACCACACTTACCCAACATCGTGACATGCGCTAGACTACCTTGAATATCTTCCTCTGCAAGTGCCTGATCGAAGCCGATTGACGCTGTATATTCTTCTACTAAATGGTTGGTCTGCTTCGTAAAGCGTCCTCCCCAAAGTTTACTCATTGTGATCTCTCCCTTCTTGTGACAGCGTAAAACCGTTCCTTCTCTGAATTGATAAGGAACGGTCCTAAAGCTTGCCCTTTAGCTCCGTTATGATTTGTTTTGTTGTTGTACTCCAGCTGCTACTTTAAGGCGCAAAGCATTTAAATGAATAAAACCTGTTGCATCCCCTTGATCGTAAGCCTGTGTTGGATCGGCTTCCATCGTCGCGATTTCTGGATTATATAAGCTAACTGGGCTCTTCACGCCAGCTCCAATGATGTTTCCTTTGTACAGTTTAACACGCACCGTGCCTGTTACGTTACTCTGACTCTCTTTAACTAACGCTTGAAGTGTAAGACGTTCTGGTGCAAACCAGAAGCCATTATACACAAGTGTACTATAACGAGTGATTAAGCTATCACGCAGGTTCATAACCTCACGGTCCATCGTGATCGACTCCATTTTGCGGTGAGCCGTGAATAGAATTGATCCACCCGGTGTCTCATAGATCCCGCGGCTCTTCATGCCTACGAAACGGTTCTCCACCATATCCACACGGCCAATACCATGCTTGCCACCAAGCTCATTTAACTTCTCCATCACTTGAAGTGGTGTTAGTTTCTCCCCGTTCAGAGCTACACAATCTCCCTGTGCAAATTCCAGTTCTAAATATTCCGCTTCGTCTGGGGCATCCTCAGGGGACACACTCAGTAGGAACATGTCTTTATTCTCAGGTGTGCTTGCGTCAAACCAAGGGTCCTCAAGCACGCCACTCTCATAGCTGATATGAAGTAAATTACGGTCCATTGAATATGACTTCGCTGCGGAAGCCGTTACGGGGATATCATGTTTCTCAGCAAAAGCAATCATCTCCGCACGTCCTGGGAAATCATTACGGAATTCTTCCAGACGCCATGGAGCAATGACCTTAATATCAGGGGCAAGTGCAGCTACACCAAGCTCGAAGCGAACTTGGTCATTCCCTTTACCTGTTGCTCCGTGAGCAATCATAGTAGCACCTTCCGCGCGTGCGATATCCACCATACGCTTCGCGATCAGCGGACGTGCAATACTTGTGCCTAGTAGGTATTGACCTTCATACAAAGCACCCGATTGGAACATCGGATAAATGAAATCGTTAGCGAATTCGTCACGCAGATCATCAATGTATACTTTGGAAGCACCTGTAGCAAGAGCTTTCTCCTCCAAACCATCCAATTCTTCCTTTTGACCCACATCTGCTGTAAAAGCAATAATCTCCGCGTCGTATGTTTCTTTAAGCCATTTCAGAATGATCGATGTATCCAATCCCCCAGAATAGGCCAGTACAATTTTTTCCTTAGCCATGCTATAACTTCCCTTCAATGTGTCTTCATATAATTTCGACTCAACAACAAAATCAGTGCTTGACATCGATTGAACGGACACCAGAGACCTTATTTACTGTAATTACCCTGATTCTGGATCCCTACGGACACCACAGACCTTATTTCACATCATTCTATGTGTTTTAGGCCAATTATGAGTAAATAAGAGCTTCTGAGTCCGTTAAAAAGCTAATCGACCCTAAAACTCACAAATAAGGGCTTCTGTGTCCGTTTGGGTGAATCCTAAATACGTCAAACACTGATTATTGCATTGAACCTAATTTAGAGTCCTATTCTCTAACCTCAACCCAATTTGGGTCAGGTCCGCCCCCGACCCTGTGATTACTATACTATGGATCTCTTATCCCATCAAAGCAGCCATCAATGCCTTCTGTGCATGCAGACGATTCTCTGCTTGATCAAATATAACAGAATGGCCTCCATCAATCACACCTTCACTTACTTCTTCACCGCGGTGTGCAGGTAGACAGTGCAAGAAGAGATAATCACTCTTAGCACCTTTCACCAGTTGCTCATTCACTTGATAGTTTGCAAAAGCCGCTTCACGGATTTTCTGCTCCTCTTCAAAGCCCATACTCGCCCACACATCAGTATAGATCACATCTGCATCTTTCACTGCTTCCTCAGCACTTTGCGTAACCACTATCTTCGCACCCGTCTGAGCGGCAATTTCAAGACAATCCTTGACTACTGTAGCATCAGGCTCATAGCCTTTAGGAGTTGCCACATATACATCTACACCCAGCTTAGCTCCACCAATCATCAAGGAATGTGCCATATTGTTGCCATCACCGATATATGCCAGCTTCAGACCCTTTAGCTTACCTTTGTGCTCATATATGGTCTGATAGTCCGCAAGAACTTGACACGGATGTGCCAAATCGCTCAATCCGTTAATAACAGGGACGGTCGCATAGCGAGCTAAGTCGATCACATTCTCATGACCAAACGTTCTAATCATAATACCATCTAGATAACGTGACAACACTTGTGCTGTATCGCTAATAATTTCCCCACGACCTAGCTGAATATCATTTTTACTTAAAAAGAGTGCATGAGCTCCTAATTGAAACGCTCCAACTTCAAAGGATACCCGTGTGCGTGTCGAAGACTTCTCAAAAATAAGTCCAATCGTCTTGCCCAAAAGCGGTTGGTATACCTCACCGTTCTTCTGTTTACGCTTAATTTCGATTGCTAAATCGATCAAATATTGAATCTCCTCAGATGTGAAATCATCCAATTCGATGAAGTCACGACCCTTGAGATTGATTGTTGTCTCCAATGTTTCATTCTGCACCATGATATAATTGTCCTCCTTATTGGATCGAGACCGCTACGCAGGCGGATCATTCTTACGATCGCTGTTGTCTCCAGATTTCTTTGATTTTACTACCCCATAGGGTAGTAATCCGGAGACAAAGCGTATGCTTTCGAAGTAGCTTTCCAAAGGAAAACTTGTAGGCGAACGCTACGCTTCTACAGAACGATTCCGGTTTCGAAGCTACAATCTGTATAGTCCATTATCTAAGATCACCATAATAACTATTACTAATCCTTCTTAAGCCTTCTTCACCGCTGTATGATCGTGAATAAGACCTACTAAAATTTCAAGTGCTTGGTCGATTTCTTCCTCGGTTACGTATAGGTTCGGAAGCAAACGAATGACATTGGGCCCTGCTGTTACGAATAATAGTCCCCGCTTCTGACCCTCTAACACGATTTCATTGACTGGCTCTTGGCATTCGATGCCTACGATCAACCCTAATCCACGTATTTCATTTACAAACGGTATACCTGCTAACTTCTCATTCAGCTGACTCATTAAATATTGACTGATCGTCGCCGCACGCTCAGGAAGACGGTCTTCAAGCATCGTTTCAATTGTAGCAATAATGGCAGCAGTTGCAATAGGTGTTCCACCGAAAGTTGTTGCATGACTTCCCGGGGTGAATGCTTCGCGTAGATACTCCTTGCCGAGCATAGCACCCGCTGGGAATCCGCTAGCAATTCCTTTGGCAACGGTAAAGATATCGGGTTCGATACCGTAGTGCTCGTGAGCAAACCATTTACCGGTACGCCCCATCCCTGTCTGAACTTCATCTACAATAAGTAGTATCCCTTGCTCCTTACATAATGCAGCTACAGCCTTGATGAACTCAGGTTGGACTGGATGCACACCACCTTCAGCCAATACCATTTCAATCATAATCGCTGCTGTATGATCACTAATCGCTGCCTTCAAAGCTTCTAGATCGTGCAATGGTACTGTTATAAAGCCTGCAGGAAGAGGCAAGAACCCTTCTTTCACCTTAGCCTGACCTGTCGCTGTTAATGTAGCTAACGTACGCCCATGGAAAGATTGCTCGAATGTAATGACCTCATACCGATCTGACCCTTTGACCTTCTGATGATAGCGACGAGATAATTTAATGGCTGCTTCGTTCGCTTCGGCACCACTATTGCAAAAGAACACCGCATCTGCGCATGAATTAGCTGTCAGCAAGGCAGCGGCCTTCTCTTGATTCGGAATTTGAAAAAGGTTAGATACATGCCACAATTCATCAAGCTGCAATTTCAACTTTTCTTTTACCTTCTCAGGTGCATGACCAAGATTTGTTACTGCTAGCCCACTCATGAAGTCTAAATACTTATTTCCTTGATCATCCCACAACCAGCTTCCTTGACCTTTGACTAGACTAATTGGATATCTAGCATACGTTGGAAATAAGGAACTTTGCACTTCATTACTATTACTCATTCTTTTCACTCCAGTCTATGAACAAACTCAGCCATCGTAATCATGACCTGACTTTGTATTTAGGGTCTTAATCACTTTTATATTTCCTTTATAATTCGAGTTCCAAGTACATCTCCCTGCATTACACGACTAAGAACTTGCGGGGTACTTCCGTCAACAATGACCACTTCTTGCACATTCCCGTGGATACAACTCATAGCGGCACGTACTTTGGGGATCATTCCCCCGTAGATTTCACCTGTAGCAATCATCTCTTCAATCTCCTGTACGGTGATTGAGCCAAGCACAACCAACTCACCATTCACGGTCTTCATAATACCCGGTACATCCGTTACGACGATCATACGACTTACGCCTAAGTGAGATGCCACAGCGCCAGCAGCTGTATCTGCATTGATGTTATATCGTTGTCCTACGTCATCAATGCCAATGGGTGCAATAACTGGAATATAGCCCATATGAAGTACACCTTCAATAATACTAGACTCTACATACGTCACATCACCCACAAAACCAACTTCAATACTATTCGCAACAGGTTTCGCCTGAATGAGTGAACCATCCACTCCCGAAAGACCCAGTGCACGACCGCCTACATTCTGAATTCGTCGCACAATCTGCTTGTTAATGCTACCCGCTAGGACCATTTCCACGACATCAAGCACATCCTCGGTCGTCTTACGAAGACCATTTACGAACTCGCTCTCGATTCCGAGCTTAGATAGGTTATTTGAGATTGCAGGGCCTCCACCATGAACGATGACAGGTTGCAGCCCATTCTGCTGCAATTGTCTTAAATCATCAAAGAAAGAATCAGGCAGAGCTGCAAGTGTACTTCCACCACACTTCATCACAAAGTTACCTCGGCTCACAACCTCATGATGACCCTTCTCTTGTTGATTCTCTATTCCCGTTCCCATAAGCAAGCTCTCCCCCTTATTACAGTGTTAACACTTTACGTCCGGTATGCGGCATTAATCCGTACATAGTCATATGTTAAATCACAGCCCCATGCAGTTGCTTGACCTTCTCCGTTATGCAAGTCTACGAATATTCGTACCGTATCACCTTTCAAATATACCAATGCCTCATCCTCATCGAAAGCAATCGGACGTGATTCTCTTAGCATTGTTATATCTCCTAATCTTATATCTACGTTATCTGGATTAACTGGCTCTCCAGCCCGCCCTACAGCAGCAATAATTCGTCCCCAGTTGGCATCTGCTCCAAATACTGCCGACTTCACTAGACTAGAGCCTACAACCGTCTTGGCAATCGCGCGCGCGGAAGGTTCACTTATTGCACCTGTCACGAGTACCTCTACTAACTTCGTAGCACCCTCGCCATCACGAGCAATGGCTTTAGCTAGACTCTGACAGACATAAGTAAATGCCTTGGCAAAAATATCCCAATCCGCATGAGACGCATGTAGCGTCTCATTACCCGCTAGACCACTTGCCATCGTGACTAACATATCATTCGTACTCGTATCCCCATCGACTGTAATCATATTAAATGTTAGATCTGTCGCTTGGCGCATTAATTGTTGCAATGAAGCCTGATCGATCTTAGCATCAGTCGTCATGAAGGCAAGCATCGTAGCCATATTGGGATGAATCATTCCTGATCCCTTCGCTGCTCCTGCAATCGTAATTTCCTTACCATCAACGACTACGGATACACAAGCTTCCTTCTTCACTAAATCCGTAGTAAGGATCGATTGAGAGAAATCATCTGCACCACTTTCAGTTCCGCTAAGTCTAGGTGGCAATGCTTCAATCCCTGATGTTACACAGTCCATCTTGAGCAATTCGCCGATCACACCGGTTGACGCGACAGCCACATCTTGCTCCGCAACACCAAGGGAGCGAGCAGCGGTTGCCCGCATTGCATAGGCATCAGCTTCTCCTTGCTGCCCTGTACAGGCATTAGCGTTGCCGCTATTCACGATGATAGCTCGTAGCTTACCGTCTGCGAGACTTTCACGCGTCACTTTCAAAGGTGCCGCTTGAAATGCACTTGTCGTATACACGGCTGCAGCCGTTGCTTCTACCTCGCACACAATCGCACCGAGATCATAACGCTCTGTTTTTTTCAATCCGCAATGTATTCCACCTGAGCGAAAACCTTGCGGTGTTATAATAGATCCGCCTTCAATGACGGTATAAGTTCTCTTGTCCATGATATGTTATTTCCCTGCTCTTATGGGTACACGGGTGTGTAACGCAAGCCGAGATTTTCCTCCCATCCCATCATCAGATTCAAATTTTGTATCGCTTGGCCAGAAGCACCCTTGACTACATTATCAATCACAGAAACGATTGTAACCCTTCCTGTCCTTGCATCTGCCGCGAATCCGATATCACAGTAGTTAGAACCAGACACTTCTTTCGTTGCTGGATAAATCCCCTGATCACGAACACGTACGAAAGAACGTCCCTCATAATACTGACGATACAGCGCAATGAAATCATCCTCTGTATAATCCCCCACTATATTGGCATACATTGTACTCATAATTCCCCTCGTCATGGGTGTTAAATGCGTAGAAAAGGTTACTGTAACCTTCTCTCCTGCCACTTGGCTCAGCACCTGTTCAATTTCAGGAATATGCTGATGCTTATTTAATTTATATGCTTTGAGATTCTCATTAATCTCTGCATAATGGACCATCAGACTTGTACCTCGGCCTGCTCCTGAAACACCTGATTTAGCATCTATAATAATACTGGAAGGATCAATCCAACCCGCCGATATTGCTGGAATAAGCCCAAGCAATGTTGCCGTTGGATAGCATCCTGGATTCGAAATAAGATCTTGACCTACGACTTCCGCTCCATATACTTCACTTAAACCGTATACAGCCTGTTGGAGCAACGCTGCGTCTGCTGCAGGTCGTTTATACCATTCTTCATACGTAGCCCCATCCTTTAATCTGAAATCACCGGATAGATCAATCACCTTCAGCCCTACCTCAAGTAATTGGGGAACTAATGCGGTACTTACCCCTGCAGGTGTGGCCATAAATACTACGTCAGCCTTAAGTGCCATTTCCTGTACATCTACTCCGTCCAAATTCTGTACCATAATCCCCGTTAGATGAGGGAATCCCTCCGATGCTGCTACACCTGCATTAGAAGATGAAATTACGGAGGTAATGACCACATTAGGATGACCCTGAAGCAAGCGAATTAACTCGACGCCTCCATAACCTGTAGAACCTACGATTGCCACCCGTACCTTTGTATCCACTGCCATTTCCCCGTGACCCCTCTCTGATCCACATCAATCGAAACCCTCTAATAATTATGTATTATTATACGTCTTTATTCATATAAATACAACAACTTTAGGGCCCAATTCTTAATCCTCTGTTATTTACACCTGCCGACTAAACCCTTCACCAAGTACCTCATGCGCATTACTAATAACGACAAAGGCACCTGGGTCGACAGACTTTACTAATGTCTTCAATCTCGTGACCTCATTCTGTCCAACGACTACCATCAGAACCGTACGATCATCCCCCGTGTAACCTCCACGCCCATTTAGCTTCGTAAGTCCTCTATCTAAATCTTTTAGAATGGCCTCACTAATGGGCTCTATATGATCTGAGATAATGTAAGCGACCTTCGCATAATTGAATCCTAGTTCCAATGCATCAATTACTTTGCCAGTCACATATAATCCTACTAAGGCATACAGCGCCTGCTCCATCGACATCACAAATGCTGCCAAGACGATAACCGTTCCATCTAGGATCACCACACATAGTGAGAAACTGAGTCCCGTGATTTTCTGAATTACTTGTGCCATAATCGTAAGTCCACCTGTAGAACCACGACCACGATATACAAGTCCAATTCCCAGTCCTACACCAATTCCTCCATAGATGGAGGCAAGTAAAGGGTTAGCCGTAGGAATGGGCCAGTCCTTTGTCATTAGGACAAATAACGGTAGAAGAACGCTTCCTAGCAAGGAGCGAATACCGTAGTTCTTACCAAGCAGTAGAAATCCCACAATAAATAAAGGTATATTAAGTCCCCACTGTATGTAAGCCGGTTCGAAGCCCGGCCATAGTGCTTCAATAAGGACCGAAATCCCTGATACCCCTCCAGAAGCTATCCCATTGGGTAGAAAGAATAAATTAAATCCCAGGGCTATAATAAATGAACCTATGATAATAAACAGCGTATCCATTACATGCCTCACGGGTCCATTTATAGGTAATATTGTTTTTGACCTCCGATTATGTGTACCTTGTGCCATTGTCATGATGCTCCCCTTTCATTTCTAAGGTAACGAACCTTAAGGACAATTCCATTCCTTTTTACTACCTTATATCTCACAAAAAATTCCTACACGTATAGCGTGTAGGAATACCTAATATATTATTCACTTTCCACTTTAAGCTGGCTGCGCAGATATCCATCGATAAAAGCATTCAGATCCCCATCCATCACAGCGCCAATGTTACCTGTCTCTACTGATGTGCGGTGATCCTTTACCATACTATAGGGATGGAACACGTAAGAACGAATCTGGCTGCCCCATGCAATGTCAGATTGTTCACCACGAATCTCTGCTAGCTCCTTGGCTTGTTCTTCTAACTTACGCTCAACAAGCTTCGAACGAAGGGCTGTCATCGCCCAGTTTCTATTCTTGATCTGAGAACGTTCAGCCTGACTCGTCACCACAACTCCTGAAGGAATATGTGTGATCCGTACGGCTGAATCTGTTGTATTGATATGCTGTCCCCCGGCTCCCGTAGCACGGTAAGTATCAATCTTCAAATCCTCTGTACGAATCTCAACCTCTGTATCCTCTGTAATCTCTGGTACCACATCACAGGAGACAAAAGAGGTATGACGTCGTCCCGATGAATCGAACGGTGATATCCGGACTAGACGATGTACGCCCTTCTCAGCCTTGAGGTAGCCATAAGCATTAAATCCCTTGATCAGCAAGGTTACACTCTTAATTCCAGCCTCATCACCTGCAAGATAGTCCATTGTCTCCACCTTGAAGCCATTCTTCTCCGCCCAACGTGTATACATCCTGAGCAACATTTCGCCCCAATCCTGAGACTCCGTACCCCCAGCACCTGGATGAAGCTCCAGAATGGCATTAGACTTATCATAGGGGCCACTTAACAATAACCCAAGCTCGAAATCGTTAAGCCTCTTCATAATAGCCTTCACAGTCTGAACAATTTCATCAACGAGCGATTCATCTTCCTCTTCATCCGCCAGTTCAACCATCATCGCTACATCATCATACTCCAGTTGTAACTTCTCATACTCATCTATAGAAGATTTGACAGCATTCAGTTCTGCAATCAGGCTTTGCGCCTTCTCTGTATCGTCCCAGAAATTAGGTACCGCCATCTTCTCTTCAAAGTTCAAGATCATTTCCTGTTTCAGATCTAAGTCAAAGAGACCCCCTAAGGTTGGTTAATTTACTACTAATCTCATGTAGATCATGCTTTATACTTGCATCGATCATATTTATCATCCACCTCGTTATCAACTACATAATGTTGAACTCATTCGACATAAACTCCCTTAACCTTGAAGGGATTGAGGACCCATTCATTCTCTAATTAAGAATGTGTAGGGATCTCTCACCTCCTCAGGGTCAAGGGAGTTCATTTACCGTATGTTTAGAAAGCAACCTTTATACAAGAAGATTTAGAAATTATTCCCCATGACATTGTTTGAACTTCTTACCGCTACCACAAGGACATGGATCATTACGTCCAATCTGTTGCCCAACATGGACTGGATTCTTCTCCACAGGTTCACCATTCGTGGAGATCTTGCTCTCCTCAATGACAGGTTGGCGCTCTTGATTACCTTCAATCTGTGCCTTCATTACATAAGTCGAGACTTCTTCTTGAATGTTAGCAGTCATCTCATTAAACATTTCAAAACCTTCAAATTGATATTCACGCAACGGGTCTGTTCCACCGTATGCACGTAGGTGAATACCTTGACGAAGCTGATCCATAGCATCAATATGATCCATCCATTTGCTATCAACAGAACGGAGCACGATAACTTTCTCGAACTCACGTACAAGCTCAGGACCAATGCGCTCTTCACGCCCATCATATTTCGTTACGACACGACCATAGATATACTCGACAATCTCCTCTGGTTCCTTGTTCCAGAGATCATCACGTGTCACGGCATCTTCATCTAATAGCTTACTATTCACGTAATCAGCTACTTCTTGAAGCTCCCAGTTCTCTGGAATATCATCCACACAGTGTGCTGCTACGACACGCTTAATCACTGGCTTGATCATTTCCATTACGATATCTTTAATATCCTCAGATTCCATAATTTCACGACGTTGTTTATAAATAATCTCACGCTGCTGGTTCATCACATCATCATACTGAAGCACATTCTTACGTACATCGAAGTTATTACCTTCTACACGTTTTTGGGCTGATTCTACAGCACGCGAGATCATCTTACTCTCAATCGGTTGATCTTCTTCGAACCCTAGACGATCCATCATAGCCAGAACATTATCTGCACCAAAACGCTTCATCAATTCATCACCTAAGGATAGATAGAATTGAGTAGAACCGGGATCCCCTTGACGACCTGCACGTCCACGGAGCTGGTTATCGATACGGCGTGACTCATGGCGCTCTGTACCCATAATATGAAGACCTCCTACTTCAAGGACTCCTTCACCAAGTAGAATATCAGTACCACGTCCAGCCATGTTCGTTGCAATGGTCACTGCACCCGCCTGACCTGCACCCGAGATAATCTCAGCTTCTTCAGCATGATACTTCGCATTTAGCACCTGATGCTTCACGCCTTTGCGTTTCAACATTTCAGATACAAGCTCAGAGTTCTCAATCGATATGGTACCTACCAATACCGGTTGATTCTTCTTATGGCGTTCAACAATCTCTTCGACAACTGCCGTGAATTTGCCCTTCTCGCTCTTGTATACCACATCAGGCATATCATCACGTTGGTTCACTTTATTCGTAGGAACTTGTAGAACTTCCAAGCCATAAATCTTCTTGAACTCTTCTTCCTCTGTCTTCGCTGTACCTGTCATTCCTGCCAGCTTGCGATACATACGGAAATAGTTCTGGAAAGTAATCGTCGCGAGCGTCATACTCTCATTCTGAACTTCAATGCCTTCCTTGGCTTCAATCGCTTGGTGTAGACCATCACTATAACGACGGCCTGCCATCAGACGACCTGTGAATTCATCTACGATCATGACTTCTTCTTCCGCCACCACGTAATCTACATCAAGGCGCATAATAACATTCGCCTTCAACGCCTGTACGAGATGATGGTTAAGCGTCACATTCTCATGATCATATAAGTTCTCGATTCCGAAGGCACGTTCCGCTTTCGTTACGCCTTTCTCGGTAAGAGCTACTGATTTAACCTTAATATCTACGTTGTAATCTTCTTCGGCTACTAGACGCTTCACAAAGCGATCTGCGGCGTAGTACATCTCAGTAGACTTCTGAGCTTGCCCCGAGATGATCAACGGCGTACGTGCTTCATCAACTAGAATAGAGTCGACTTCATCAATAATGCAGAAATAAAGAGGGCGCTGTACCATTTGTTCTTTATAAAGCACCATATTATCGCGCAAATAGTCAAAGCCAAACTCATTGTTCGTACCATAAGTTATATCGCAGGCATAAGCCGCTTGTTTATCTGCATGATCCATACCGTTCAGGTTAACCCCAACCGTCAGGCCTAAATATTCGTAAATGGTACCCATTTGCTGACTATCGCGTTGTGCTAGATAATCATTGACTGTAACCACATGCACACCTTGTCCTAGAAGCGCGTTCAGGTATACAGGAAGAGTACCTACTAGGGTTTTACCTTCACCTGTCTTCATCTCAGCAATTCTGCCTTCGTGAAGTGCTATACCTCCAACTAATTGAACATCAAAGTGGCGCATGCCGAGAGTACGTTTGGATGCCTCACGTACCGTAGAAAATGCTTCTGGTAGGATATCCTCTGGTGTCTCACCCTTCTCCAGGCGAGCACGGAACTCATCCGTCTTCGCTTTCAATTGCTCTTCCGAGAGTTTCACAAACTCCGGTTCCATTTGGTTGATTACATCAACCGTCTTCATTAGACGTTTGACATCACGTTCATTAACATCTCCGAAAATCTTCTTTACAAGTCCTAACATGATTAACCCCTTTCGTGCAAAACAGATGGTAGAACCAACTTCATAACTCCAAGGGTTAATAATGAAATTGATTCAATGATTATGGTTTTGCATAAATTGTAACAGTTTGCAACAGATGCCGCAACACAACATGTTTCCATTTTCATCGTATTCGCATTACAGTCCTTCTATATATACGCGCAAAGAGCCCTATCCGTTGCACGGATAGAGGCTCATGAACATCATTGTTTACAAAAATATGAATTTCTACATTTAAATTTAATGTGAGCATATGATTAATCTTGCTCAATTAGACCATACTTACCATCATCACGTTTATAGACTACATTTACTTCTTTACTATCAATATTAGAGAATACGAAGAAAGTATGACCAATCATATTCATTTGTAGAATCGCTTCTTCCACATCCATAGGCTTCAAGAAGAAACGCTTTGTACGTACTACTTCTAATTCAAGATCTTCTTCATACTCACCCGTCGCTACTCCACCATTAACTGCTGAACCTTCAACAAACAAAGTCTTCAAGCTACCTTCTTGGCGAAACTTACGGTTAATCTTTGTCTTATGTTTACGAATCTGGCGCTCCAACTTGTCCACCACAGCATCAAGAGATGCATACATATCTTCACTGCGGTCTTCTGCACGAAGCATTACTCCTGGCAATGGAATCGTTACCTCCACCGTGTGCAAACCTCGAATTGTACCTAACGTTACTAAACCATCTGAGGTAAGGGGTGAATCGAAATACTTTTCAAGTCGATTGAGCTTCTTCTCTGCATAATCCCTCAAAGCTTCTGTCACATCAATCTGTTGACCTCGAATATTGAAATTCATAGGGCACTCCTCCTTTGCAATTCCATTATATCACATTTGTTATCGCTAAGTAAAAAGGCAATTTTGCAAACGTTAAAATGATAAAGCTTGTACAGTTCGCCCTAATCTCAGCTTATTTAATGCCTTATTTAGAGAATATCGACTAGGGTATTATGACTCTTAACCAATCCTAGGTCAAAAGAAACATTTGCTAGAGTGAAGGACTGAATATTATTTCAGCCCCTCCTCATCAAACCGTACGTGAAGTTTTCCTTCATACGGCTTTCCGATGTTCTTCTTTCATGCGCATGCAGATTACAATAGTGTTTTTAATCCACACTGTTTGGCTATAAACTTCACTTCATGAAATGAGCTCATCCATCTTCTTCGTTGTCTCTTCTTGGCGTACCATCGTGTTAATCGTTGTAAAATATACCAATCTAACTTGGCTAGTCTTAACTGACTGTAGGATACGATCTAGCGCCTGCTTAGCACTTCGCCTCGGTCGAAAACCAAAGGAGGATCCTTGAAAATCAGCTTCGAAGATGGGTTCAATTATGAGCTTTGTTGCCATTTGCATGACTCGATCACGTATGGTAGGAATGCCGAGTGGGCGTTGTTTTCCATCCTTCTTCGGAATGTACTGCCGTCTTACAGGCTCGGGATGGTACTTCCC